>DATHSU010000491.1:0-11793 GCA_035463895.1 Ignavibacteriaceae bacterium
CTTCCGATAAGCGAAACATAAAAAGTTTTTTCGTTAAGTTTTTCTTTCATAGCAGAAATATGTAATATCATTTCATCAGATTCGGATTCAATAATTTTCACTGCTTCTTTATCATTCTTTTCGGCCGCTTCCAGAACTACAGGAGCTGCTGAAGCGATGTCAAAATTATTTCTATAAATTTCAGTGATAAGCAATTCACGTGAAGAAATTGAAAACTGTTTTAAAACAAGCTCTGTCATTAAAGTTTTATTTCCTCTGCCGTCAAAATCTTTTGCAACAGCGTTCAATCCTCTCTGACCAATTCTATAACCGCTGCCTTCATCACCGAGAAATCTTCCAAATCCACCGACACGATGAATTTCGCCTTTTGCATCCTTACCAAACATAATCGAACCGGTTCCGGCAATTAGAATGCTTCCGGGTTTACCTGAAAATGCACCTTCGAGAGCAATACGGGCGTCACTTTCAACTCTGAAATTTTTCAAAGTTAGGTTTTTTGATTTAGCTGCTTCAATAATAGATATTTCGAGGGATTCAGCATCGCTTCTTCTTCCGCCTCCGGTTGTACCGAGTACAATTGATTCTATATCATCCAAATTAATTTTTTGATTCTCTACACAATCTTTAATTAAATCCAGTATAGTCGCAGCTACTTTTTCATTTCCGAGCATTAAAAAATTTGAGGGTCCGCCGGTAGTTTCATAGATTGGATTAATATCTAAATCAGTAATAATGCATTTAGTTTTTGTTCCCCCGCCATCCATTCCGATAAGATATTTCACGATAATTGCCTGTCAAATAATTATAAAATTCAATTACAAAATATAGATATTTAAAAGCATAATAAACTGAAATTGATCAGTGGATCAGTATTCCAAGGACTAAATACATTAAAGCCGCAATTGAACCAGCGATTAAAGCATACGGCAGCTGAGTTTTAACATGATCAATATGATCACTTGCAGAAGCCATTGAAGCAATTATTGTTGTATCAGAAATTGGTGAGCAGTGATCACCAAATACACCCCCGCCAAGAGCGGCAGCAATTGTAAGATAAACGTTTGCGTCAAGTGCCTGTGCCATAGGAATTCCAATTGCAAGCATAATGGCAAATGTTCCCCACGATGTACCTGTTGAGAACGCAATAAAACACGCAACTAGAAAAACTATTACAGGAACGAAGTTAGGTGACAGCCATTCTTTTGATAGTTCTGCTGTATAAATACCTGTTCCCAGTTCACGGCATACTGTACCGATAGCAAATGCTAGCATCATCAGTAATGCTAACGGAATTAATCCGCTTATACCTTTGAAAATTAATTCAATGGTTTCTGCAAATGTGAAAATTTTTTGTGATATATATAAAATACTACCGACTATTATTGCAGTTAATACTGAATATAGAACAGCCGTAGAACCAGAACCTTTACCGATAGCAAAAAATATTTGTTTATACCATTCTAATGAAGAAATATTTTCAACCTGTCCCCATCCCGTATAAAGAAGCATAAGAGGCATCATTCCAACCATTACAGCAATCGGAACAATCATATTGATTGCCTTTTCTTTTACATTCTCTTTTTTCTCCATTGCAACTACATCAGATGAAATAAGAGGTACAGCACCATCACGCAAAACTTTTCCTTCTTCCCGTGCACGTTTCTCAGCTTTTTTCATCGGACCAAAATCTTTTTGACTAAGAATAATAAACAGAACCATTGCCATTGCGAGCATCGGATAAAAGTTAAACGGGAAAGCTTTAACTAACACACCAAGCGGATTTGCAAATCCTTGCGCCGCTATTAAACCCATTATGTATGCACCCCAGGCATTTAGAGGAATTAAAATACAGGTAGGTGCTGAGATAGAGTCAGCTATGTAGGCTAATTTCTCACGAGGAATTTTAAGCTTATCAAAAATCGGTCTGTATATTGCACCGACTGTAAGAGCATTTATACTTGACTCAACAAAAATTGCTGTACCCGTTGCCCACGCAAATAATTGAACGGTCTTTCGGCTATTACCGATTTTCTTTCGCTCTAACCTGTCTAAAAAATTGTTTATTACTTTTACAAATCCGGCAACTCCTCCTGATCTTTGAATAAATGCAATCAATGCTCCGACAAGACAACTGAACATTATGGTGCGTGTATTACCGCTGTCTTTAAATACATCAACAAGCGCCTGGATAGTTGCATTACTTCCGTCAATAAAATTTCCTCCGCTGAGAATTACCCATCCGAGCCAGATACCAAATAGAAGTGAAACAAAAACCTGACGTGTTTTAATAGCAAGAAGTATTGCAAGTATTGGCGGCAGCAAAGAAAGGCTTCCGTAATGTTCCATAAACAATAATACGTTTTTTTAACAACCAATATTAATTAAGTAGTTCAAATATTTTTCCCGAATCCGGTTCCAAAATATTGAAAACAGGAATCTTCATAGATGAAATCATTTCATCCAGGAATTTTTCTTTGTCAAGATACGAAGAAATATATTTATAGTTATCTAATTGGGGGTAAAATGGATTAATTGTAATAGCTGATAACTCGGGTTTAAATTTATAAGAAACAACCACATTGTGCTTTATTACATAATCTAAAAGAGCTGAAATATTCAGGAACTCATCAGTTAAAAGTAGCTGGATGGGAGAATTAAAAATCAATTTAAATGGTTTATTTGCTCGTTTTACTATCCTGTGAAAATTTTGTGATAATAATTCAACCGATATTATTCCCGGTACAAAGATCTTTTCAACATTATTATTTAAAGAACTTTCAAGCGTCAGAAAGTCATCTTCATCTACAAGAGTGTTTGTGTAGAGATTTAATTTAATATTCGAATAGATAATTTTTATATTTTCGTCGTCATTATTAAAATTTTCAGCACATTTCTCAAAAGAAAAAACTTTTTCAATTACGGCCATTTCATTTACTAATTGATCAATGTTCGTATTCCTTGCCGCACCGGTTGTAAAGATCAGCTTATCAAGAATATACATTGGTGAAATTCTGTTAAGAGAACCGTCAACTAAGATTAAATTACTATTTGTTTTTTCTTTTATAACATTGAGTATTTCACGCAGTCCTTTAACACTATTCGGTCCGGCAATAACTATCATTCCAGGTTGAGTAACTTTCACTAATAATATTTTTCCGAGTGCAGTAGCCAGAGAAGTTTCTGCAATAATATCAAATCCGGCATCGGTATTAACTAAACATTTTTCAGATGTGGCAAGAATTGTATCTTTTTCAAAATACAATCTGGGTTTAGGAAGGTTTGTTATATTATCAATCTCTTCACCGTCATACCCGATACCTGTAACACTCGTATTTAAACCTTTTGACTGAAATCCTTTTAACAGAAAAGATAAAGTTGTGGTTTTACCGCTATTTTTAGCTGTTCCTATAACTCCAATGGTTTTCATGTTAACTGACAGTCCCTGATCCGAATTTACCCGGATAAGCGCCATCCTCTTTGTTGCCAAGGCAGCCTTCATAGATTGCCGTTGTAAGATTACTTTTTGCGTTAACTTCTCTAAGCGTTTTAGTGATCTTCTTTATCAAATCATCTGTGTAATAATCAGCTTGTGGTGTGGTTTGAAATTTCGCATCACCAACGAATCTGAATGCATCTGATATTGCACGGATACTGTCAATTCTTGAAGTAATGCAAATTGGTCCGCGTGAATATGCTTCGTCAGTGGACGCAACAGTAATTGCATCAACCCCGACTGATGCAGCTAAAGAAGCATGATATGATGTTGCATTTGCTGACTGCACACGTTCTTCTGATTGAGTCATAAATGCAATCGGTTCGCCGGGCCAGATTGGTGAATTAACAATTTCTCTAAGAGCATAAATTTTTGCTGCATTGTAATCTATGAAATTCTGTATCATCATTCCGTTGATTACAATATGAGGCCCATAACAGAATAACGGTTTCAGAATCGGTTTTGCACCAAGTTTAATTCCTATCATCACATTAATTAAAAGTCCGGCTAAAGTTTTCCAGGCGGGAACTCCGCTCAATTCATCATTGCCGGGAATATCAAACGGCATATTGTACTTAGCTGTAAGTTTAATAGCTTCAATACCATCAACAGCGAGACGAACCGGATCAGTTCCAGCACCCAAAGAACCGTAAACAAGATTAATCTTTGCAAGATCGGCACCTGCTTCCCCGGCAAGCAGAACTGTTTCAGGTGTGTTTAAACCCCGATGTGCACGGACTGTAAGTAGCGTGCTTTCATCTAAACTTTGTCTCACTAATTTAATGTTTTCAAATGAAGTTATTGTTCCATCATTTTCGTGAGTCAGGCAGCCTTGCAGTAAACCTTCATATCTTGCTTCCCAGGAGGGATTAATGATCAGAAATCCATTTATGCCATATCGTTCACAAACTTTTGCATGCGTAATATCCATAATCGGGCAGCCGCTTCCCAAAAACTTAAACAATAGCGGTTGTTTTTCATTGTACTGAATTTTATATGGATTTACCGGTTGAGACTTGCTTAAAAAACTATTCAAGTTTTTAAGTTCGGTTTCAGTTACCTCTCTTACACCTTTCACAAAATTTCTTTTAGTGTTTCCGTCAACGATTACATTATCACAAAGAGCATAGTATTTTTCTAAAAGATTTGTCTTATTTGATTCATCTTCAGTGTAAAAAAGTTCTTCCTGAATTTTTGCTCTTTCAATACCGGGAGATTTTTTATTTTTTGTGAAATCGATGAGTTTGGTTGCAATACTATCTAAGAGCTGACCAATTTCCTGATTGTTAAAACTATAATCATACTTTGAGGTAATATCTTTCTTGGTCCTGTTCAGACCAGCTCCTGTTAATTTTACTTCCCTGCCCTCAATGTAAGCAAGTAATTCTTCGAGTGAGGAATGTTCACCGAAGCCTTTATCGAATCCAAGTTCTGCGGCTAATTCGGGAGTGATCGGTTTTCCACCAATAACAATTTTAGATTTTTCTCTTACACCTGCGGCATCAAGCATATCAACAAAGCGGGCAAGCATCTCTGCGACACCATAACCAAGCGTACGGCTTACAAGTATAAAATCATAGTTCCCGTTTGCTGCAATTTTAACTATTGCTTCAGGAGTGAGATCAGGTGAAAGGAGTTCGGTCTGATGTCCGTTCTTATCAAGTTCACTTTTTATAATTTTTATTCCAACATCGTGGACCGGATCAAATGGAACGCATAGAATCTTTTTTGCCATAATACACGCCTAAGTTTTTTCTTCCTGATTGAGGTATTTATACATATTGCCCGGTTTGTATACATATTTTCTTAAACGAACTCTTACTCCATATCCATCAAACTCTTGATACATAATATCAATTTCACCAAGATTCATTTCCTGTCCTAGCTGCAGGGAAAGTTTTTTTCCTTCATTTTCATCGTTGCAAACGATATAAGTTTCAATATCGATCGCATCCATTACGTGTTCTAAGGCAGTTGTCATATAAACCTCAAATAATTATAAAAAAGCCTTGAGAACCTTTCAGATCCTCAAGGCTAAGGTTTCTATTCGTAAATACCAGCGTGTTCACATACGATTTCAATAAGCATTACAAGACCCCGTATAACCATTCTGGTTCTATCTTCAATGATCTGACCCTTGTTATCTGTTGTTCCAAGTCCGGGTGAAATAAAAATATTAGCATCATAAGCTATTGTAGGAATGATTCCCATTTGCGTGGTTCCGTCCTGGAATAAGTTTGAACCAGAGTACATATCTTCGATTGAGAAGATTGGAATTCCAAGTTTTCCGTCTTTCCAGCTGTTCTCATAGTTAATTTCAACAGTACCGCAGTTATAACTTTTTTCAATCAAGAAGTCCTTGCGGATTCTTTCATCTATTCTTGAGAATTCGTCAACGATAATATCATATAAAACATCAATTGGTTTTGTTAGGACTGCCGGATTATCTCTAAGCACTCTGAGTGCAGCAAGCTGACCGCTTAATCCTTCTTTACCCGGATCCATCGTAACAAGTGCAGCTTTACCATACGAAGCAGTTGTACCATAACGATTACCATGATAACCGAGCGCTCTTCTTATTGGTACCAGCACATCTTCTTTACCAATAATTAAACCGCTTGTGGCTGAACCAGTTGCTTTATCCATACTGTAAATCATAACATCGGCACCGATATTTTTAATGCTGTTGCCGATAAATGGAAGTCCCCAGGCATTATCAATGATGTAAGGAACATCATATTTCTTAGCTAACTCAGCTAAACCTTTTTGAAGCAGCGGTGTTCCATTTTTATCTTTATCACCATAACCGTAACCCGGTGTATCGTAACCAATTGAAGCAAATCCTGATAGCAAGGTCTGATGTCTTTCAGCAACCTCACCAATTTTTTTAATTGATTCTTTTGCTTTTACATTTTTTAACAGCGGAGTCGGATGATAGTTCAGTCCATGAACGGGATATTCAGCACCTTCCAGAGGAACAAGAACTGTATCAAGATTATTTTGTCTCTTACCATAGAATCCTAATTCACCAGCGGTACATCCTCTGTCAGCTAAAATATCTTTGTACTTAGGTGGAAAAGGTCTTCCATAAGATGCCTGGTGGTGAATATGTCTTTCCATCGGTGCGATATAACGTGTTCTGTAATTATCGCCTCTTCCCTGGTTTGGAGGCGTCATTAGGGTATCGAAAGTAACCCATAATCCGCCTTCGCAAGTATTAACCGGAGCGGCATCATAATCATCTCCGTACATTTCTTTTATTATTTCTCTTATCTGATCAACATAAACTGCAAGAGGAACAACTTTTTTAGATTCCTGTGCCATGAAATGTTCAATATCATCTCTCAATGGAGCAGGACAGCCGGAAATTGCACCCGTCAATCCGAATGCGCCTTTTAATTCAGCAGGTATTTTAAGTGTCTCCGCTGCTTTTTTAGCTTCAGCATATATCTGAGGAGTGCGCTGCTGCAATCGTTTATACATTTCAAATTTGAATCGTGGTTTAGCCATTTTAATTTTTCCTTAAGTTTATTTTTAATTATGTGTATTTAATATTTATTTTTCAAAACCTTTAATAACGAGTTTATCACCATTCTTAATTCCAAGTTCTTTTCCTGATATTCTGTCTTTCATAAGAACGATTGTGTTCTGATGATTAGGCATATGTGTATCATCGTAACCGGCTATAGTACCGATTTCACTATCATTCCAGAAAATCTTATCTCCCGTTAGAATTACTCCACTGTTAAGCAGTTCAACAAAACCTATATAGCATATATTGTTCACCATACTTCCCGGCTTTGCATCCTGTTCGTCTGTACCGATCAATTCAATTATAGTATGCTGTGGAAATGCTCTTGAAATCGGTTGGATTAAATTCAATCCCCTGTTTTCTAACTTCCCATCGAGCACAACAACGAACTTTCCGTTGATATCTACTTTGCTGTGATAGAAATTGTGATTGACTAATTTTCTTTTATATGGATCAGACATAGTTTTACCTTTTAATTAAACAAGGCTTGATACAAAATCTTCCAACTCACCATAAAGGAAATCAATAACAGGAACTTCTATCATTGTGTAACAGCCGGGTCTTTGTTTGAGTGTTGCTCGTGCTGCAGAAACCATTACCTGAGCTGTAAGAGCTGGATTATTAATCTTCATTTCAAACTTTAACATTTGATTATGTGTTGCACCGGAAACACCCTTTCTTTCCATTAGGACACCGTGACCAACATCAATAAGATCTTCAACTTTATTTACTTCAAAAACATAAGTCCGGTCTTTAATGAAATACGGATCCGTCTTGATTGCCTGTTCAACTTCTGCAAAGTTTGCCCCCGGTTTTAGTTCTACATAAACCATTCTTCTGTGAATTCCCATTCCGGCGGGAACTGTGATTGAAAGTGCATTCTTTACACCGGGTAATTCTTTAACAACTACTGTATGACCCATTGACATACCGGGACCGTAGTTTGTATGAGTAATTCCTCTTGGTGCCATTGCTAAAAACCATCCGCGGATAACCGAATCAATTCCGGGATCCCATCCGGCAGAAATAATTGATACTTTATTATTTTCTTTTGCTATTGGATCTAGATGTTTACGAAGGGCAGGAATTTCTGAATGTATATCAAAACTATCAACAGTGTTGATTCCAAGTTTGAGATATTCGGTAACAACATCTTTAACTTTTCGAGAAGGTGCACAAACCAAAGCAACATCAACTTCACCAAGTTCCAGAATAGTTTTAACTACTTTAGTTTCACCAAACTTGCAGCACTTTTGAGGATTCATTGATGCTCTGATTCTTTCTCTGTTAAGCAGTTCAACAATACCGGCAATTTCCATGTCCGGTTCCTGTGTTATGGCATCAAGAGCCATACAACCTACATTACCGAATCCGACTAAAGCAACTTTTATTTTTTTCATTTCTCACCCTGATTATTCTGTATTAGGTATGTTTTACTCTTTTTGATTTTTTATATAATTGATTAACATTTGACGAGCACTATCATTATGTTTTTTTACATAAGCTTCAGCTTCTTCAGGTTTTCTGTTCTTTAATGCATTAATAATTTCGGAATGCTCTGCAACTGATTCATCTAAATGCGAAAGCAGCGAGAGATAAATATAGTTATATCTTAAAGTCTGATTTCTGAGAGTATTAATCATCCTGATCAACTTTGAATTGCCGCTACATTCATAAATTTTCTGATGAAAAATGGAATTCAATTCAAGAAATGCTTTGTAATCTTTTTTCTTTGACTGCGCGATCGATTCCATTTTTTTATTAATGTCGATTATTTCACCTATCTGATCATCTGTTATATTATTGGCAGCCAATCTTGCGGCAAGTGCTTCTAGTGTACCTTTTATCTCATAAGTTTCTTTCGCATCTTTTGAAGAGGTTTTAGTTACAAGGGCACCTTTACGCGGATTAACCATTAAAAAACCTTCGGACTCCAATTGTAAGAATGCTTCTCTTAATGGTGTGCGACTGACTCCAAGAGCTTTAGCCATATCGGGCTCCATCAATCTCTCACCGGGTTTTATTCTCCCTTCAATTATGGAATCCCTTATGGATGAAGCTATCCTATCTCTGAGCGGTTTTAGTTCTTCGAGATTAAAAGTTACGTTTATTGGCTCTTTTTCCATCTATTTTCAATAATATTGTATATTGTATACAATGTACATTCAAAAAATAATCTAACTCACCCTTAATGTCAAATTAAATTTTGTGCTATTTGTTACTTGCTACTTATAATATCAAAGTGGTAATAAGTTATTTAATTAAATACTGTTACAGAAAAGTTTAATTGTGATCGATTTGAAATGAAAACCAATTCTCATTAAATTAAACAATTATATCTATTTCCTGAACCTTATTAACCAAAATAATCAGGTATAACTCCAATCTTATTACATTATGTTTAATGAAGCTGAAAAAGTTAAATATCTTTGCCGTGCATAAATTTTAAATAAGTATATCAGGCGGACATTACTGAGGATAAGAATTCTCTTACCCGCTAATATTGAACAAAGTTCACTTATAATGTAGATTATAGATGTAATTATTTTTTATTTGCAGCAAAAGGATTGAAGTTCAGATGGTTAAAATTGATAATCTTTCAGAATCGGAAGCTATGCAAATTCTTCACTCTGATATATCTACTGAGTTAAATGACTTTTTCCAATCGGCATTAAAAGTTTCTGATGAGTCGCTTGATTCCTATACTACAAATGGATTTGTGAAAATTGAGAAGGTTGTTGAGAAGGAATTCCTAAATGAAGTAAAAAAAATAATTCAGTCGGCTGTTCTTGTACGAAAAGGAAAAGATGAACGCGAATTAAAGGATAAGTCGCAATACGAACAATCTTTTCTCCAATGCGGCTATCTTTGCTGGGACTTCCCTGCCATAAAAGAATTTGTATTTGCGAAGCGATTTGCCGCAATTGCAAGAGACCTAATGAAAGCTGAGCATGTCCGTTTATGGCACGATCAGGCATTGTTTAAAGAACCGGGTGGACGAATCACTGATGCACATCAGGACTGCAGTTATTGGCCTATAAACGAACCTCAATTCACTACTACTATGTGGCTGGCTCTAACAGATGTTCCCGTTGAAAAAGGATGCCTTTATTTTTATCCACAAACAAACAAATACGAATTGAAAGAATACGTGGATATATTTAAGAATCCCCATCAACCTGAAAAACTTAAAAGCCTTGAAAAAGTTTTCGTACCTTTAAAAGCAGGGGATGCCACATTTCACTCCGGTTTAACTTTTCATGGAGCAGGAAATAATCAAACAAACGAAATGCGAACAGCAATGACCATCGTCTACATTAAAGATGGTGTCACATTTGATTCATCTGATGAAAGAAACAAAACACATACTTCATGCATTGATTTAAATCAAAATGATATTATTAACACAAAATATACTCCTAAACTTATCTAGTCTTAAAAGAGGTTAAAATGAATAAAAGTAAATATTTACTACCAGTATTAGTTGGATTGATAATTTACGGATGTGCATCAACATCCACTTTGGTTATCAATGTAGCAGAACTAAACTATCCTTCTGATCTCAATGTTGTTTCAAGAAGCGATTGGGGATGGCAGCCTCTTGAAAAAAGTTTGCCCGTACATTCAATAAATAAAATTACAATTCATCACAGTGGCGAAGTTTTTAATGAAGACTATAGTGTTTACCAGTATTTGAAAAATCTGCAGAGCTGGAGCCGGAGTGATAAAGAATGGATTGATATCCCCTATCATTTTATGATTGACCTCAAAGGTAATATTTATGAAGCCAGGCCGATCAATTTTCCCGGTGACACAAATACTGATTATGATGTCCGTGGTCATGCATTGATTTGCGTGATAGGCAATTATGAAGAGCAGAAGATCATTCATGATCAATTACACTCTCTGGTAAAGCTTACTGCTTTTCTTAAATCTAAATACAATGTACCCATTAAAGATATTAAAGGTCATAAAGATTACACTCCAACACTTTGTCCAGGAGAAGATCTGTATAAATATCTGCAGGACGGTTCATTTATAAAGATGGTTGAAGATGAATCAAATAAATTTAAATCATTTGAAACTGCTAAAGTTAAAACCGGTATTGAAGTTCTACGAGACAGGAATTTTGATTTATTACAAGGTAAGAAAGTGGGATTGGTAACAAATGCAACCGGAGTAGATAGTAAATTAAAATCCACTATTGATATTTTGTTTGAATCACCCGAAGTAAATCTTGTGGCATTATACGGACCGGAACATGGTGTTCGGGGAAATTTTGAAGCCGGTGAGTATGTGGATTTTTATATAGATGATTTCACACAGCTTCCTGTTTATTCTCTTTATGGTAAAACACGTAAACCAACTCCAGAAATGCTTAAAGATATTGATGCACTTGTTTTTGATATTCAGGATATTGGAAGCAGATCATACACCTACATCAGCACGATGGGTTTGGTAATGGAAGCTGCCGCTGAAAATAATAAGGAAGTAATAATACTTGATCGCCCAAATCCGCTTGGCGGAAACAGAATTGAAGGCAATATTGTTGAAGATGGATATTTTTCTTTTGTAAGTCAGTTTGCTATTCCTTATGTGCATGGATTAACTGTTGGTGAACTTGCAATACTTTTAAATGAGGAAGGATTGCTAAGTAAATCACAGAAGTGCAAACTTCAGGTTGTTCCGATGGAAAACTGGACAAGAGATATGTACTTTGAGCAGACAGGTTTGCCCTGGATTTTAACTTCACCTCACGTTCCTCATT
>DATHSU010000492.1:0-2649 GCA_035463895.1 Ignavibacteriaceae bacterium
CTGGATTGATCTATGGCAGGTGCTTGATAAAAAAGCCATTAGTGTTGATGAGACAATTCAGCTCGCTGAGATGGAGAAGGATGAATCTTTATATGATGAATTAATTTCAGAACTTAATGAACTTGAGAAAGCAATTGCAGAAGTTGAGTTCAAAAATATGCTTAGCGGTGAAAATGATGATAAGAATTGTTTATTAACAATTCATTCCGGTGCAGGCGGAACAGAATCACAGGATTGGGCCGATATGCTGCTAAGAATGTATCTGAGATGGGGTGAACAAAACAATTTTACAATGACAATAATGGATTTGCTTGAAGGCGATGGAGCCGGAATAAAAAGTGCAACTGTTGAAGTCACAGGCGAATTTGTGTATGGATATCTTAAAGCCGAAAATGGTGTACACAGACTTGTACGCATTTCTCCTTTCGATTCCAATAAAAGAAGGCACACTTCTTTTGCTTCAGTTTTTGTTATACCCGAAATTGATGATACAATTGAGATTGAAATTAATCCTGCAGATTTGCGAGTCGATACTTACCGTGCGGGCGGTAAGGGCGGTCAGAATGTAAACAAGGTGGAAACTGCTGTTCGTATAACTCACGTTCCTACCGGTGTTGTGGCTGCTTGCCAAAGTGAAAGATCACAGGGGCAGAACAAAGCCAATGCTATGAAAATGTTGAAATCGAAATTGTACCAGATTGAATTAGAAAAACAAAATGCCGCACTTGATGAAGTTGAAAAAGGCAAAATGAAAATTGAGTGGGGAAGTCAGATCCGTTCATATGTTTTTCATCCGTACAATATGGTTAAGGATCATCGAACGGATGAAGAAACATCCGATACTCAGGGAGTAATGAACGGTGATATAGATAGGTTTATAAAAGCCTACCTTTCTAAGTTCAGCAAGAATTAATATTGAGGTGTCATTCTGAGGGAGTGAAACTACTGAAGAATTTCAATTTTATTTGAGAGACTCATCACTTCGATCTGAGTGAAGAGAAATTATTCACTATTCTCTTTTCAATCCAAACTCTTTAACAATATTTGTCAGCCTTCTCGGATAATCAGTTTGTATACCGTTGATGCCTTTTTTAATGAGGCAATCCATTTCTTTTTTACTGTTGATAGTGCAGCCAATTAAAAAATTTATCTGTTGATCAGGATTCTTTTTATTAAAACGATTCCGCTTTCTCACATCATAACGCATTACCCGGCGATATGTCATCCAGTTGCCGAATGTAATTTTACTCGGACGTAATATCAGCCCAACTGAATTATTATTTTGTATAGCCGCTTTAATTCCGCTATGTAATCTTGGGAAGAAAACAAATCCCGGTGGCAATTCTACATCAAGGCAGTAAATTAAATCCGGATATTTATTTTTTGCAGTATTCAGCACCTCTTTACTGGATGTTTCAATGATGAATTGACACGACGGATTGAACTCTCTAACCAAGGCACCTAATTGATCAAGAATCAGCATTACTAATTCTTTTTCATCCTTCGGTACTTTTACATCAAGAAAAACATATTTCACTTTTTCTGTATCTGATATCCACTGAATGAACTCTGCTAAAATTGGGATATGTGCACCGGCTGGTTGGTTTTCACCTTTTTTAACATAGTTATAATATTTTCTGAAATCCTGCAGAGTAAGTTCACTAGTTTTATTTCTGAAGCCGCTGAATGGGGCAGGGAAGTAAGGCTTATATTTAACCTCAGGTTCCAATCCATTTTCCCGTATCAAAGCAACAAATCCATCAGGATTCCAATCGTGCCAAAGGATTACTTCGTTATCTTTGGTAACACATATGTCAACCTCCAAAGCATTCGCACCTTCACTCAACGCTCTTTCTAATGAAGGAATTGTATTTTCAGGTTCGTTAACAGGCGAGCCACGATGACCACAAGTTAAAAATAAGTGATCTTTGTCTATGTTAGATTTACGATAAGGACAGAATCTAAAAAGTTCTTTTATCCAGAAATGGTAAAAAATAAGTTTTCTTTTTATGCTTGCCATAGACTAAGTTAATAATAATCTTTGATTTAGAATTATTTTTGCTATTGCTACCTGAAAAATGGAGAATAAAAAATTGAAAATGAAAAAGCCTGCGGATAAAAAAAAGACGGATTTCTTCAACAAGGTTTATGACATTACCAAGAAAATTCCTTACGGCAAAGTTGCAACTTATGGTGATATTGCTGAGGCTTGTGGAATTCGATCTTCTGCACGAACTGTAGGATGGGCTTTAAATGGATGTGGACCAGATATTCCAGCTCACAGGGTTGTAAACAGATATGGTGCTTTAACTGGTAAAGTTCATTTTGGTGATCCTAATCTTATGGAAGAACTTCTAAGAAGTGAAGGAGTTGAGTTTGATGAAAAGGGATGTGTCCGATTGGATAAACATTTATGGAAACCTGTTAACAAGACAAAAGAAAAATAAGAAAAAAAAACAGGACGATCAAATGATCGCCCTGAAAATTAATATTTTCTTACATCTATTGAAGAAACACCTGACTCTACCCGAATAAAAATCTTTTTTTCTGACTCCTCAAAATTTGGTGTTCGATATCTGCCTGATTCTAATTTTCTAAAGCCTTCATAATTTGTGGAGGATAATGCAACATCCGAAGTTATTTCGCAAG
>DATHSU010000493.1:0-2584 GCA_035463895.1 Ignavibacteriaceae bacterium
CAACGTCATCGAAACTAATGCCCTGGGGTACAGCATCCATTGAAAGAAAGAAAGACTCTTTAAGCAATCCCCATGTACCAATTGTAATAACAATAACAATTATTAAACTGATTACCGGATCTATCCAGTATAAATGAGTAATAGTGATTGCCAGTCCGGCAAGAACCACCCCGAGTGAAACCGCTGCATCTGCAGCCATATGAAGGAATGCACCTTTAATGTTAAGATCTTTTTTTCTCCCTGAAACAAACAGTAGAGCAGTAATAGTATTGATTACCACACCAATTCCTGCAACTATCATTATAACATTTCCGGCAACGGGTTCCGGTTCAATAAATTTTCTTATTGCCTCAACCGTAATTGCGCCAACCGCAATAAGCAGAATTCCAGCATTGAACAATGCTGCAAGTATTGTTGATTTCCTTAATCCGTATGTTCTGGTTTTGGTTGGGGTTGTTTTTGCAAGACGGCTTGCTATCCAGGCTAAGACCAGTCCTAATACATCACTCAAATTATGTCCTGCATCAGCAATTAAAGCCATTGAGTTAATTGCCAATCCGTAACTGAACTCAATTATGACATAAATTATGTTAAGAGCAATACCAAATGCAAAAGCTCTGTTATAGTCAGTGTGATGTATATGATTATGTGAATTGTTTATGCCGCTCATAAAAGTCCAAATCAATAAACAAAAGTAAAAATTCTTGCTGAATTAATATGATAATATTATCTGAATGCAAAATAATATTTGTAAGAATTAGTCCTACAAAAAGTTAAAAAACATGTAATAATTTCTTCTTTGCTAAGGAATTCACAATAATAAGCTGCTTTAAATAAGTTAAATAAGCTCTTTTTCGGTATTGTTTTTGCATAGTAAACTATGTGATTTTTAACAAGTTTAGCATAGTTTTTAAGACAAATGATTATCTCAGAATATAATTTCAAATCTGTTTTTAGAAATAACCTTTTTAAGGGAATGGATCAGTATAGTTTGAAAAAGTACTATAATCCGAAAAATTTCTATATAGCTAAAGACGGTGAGATAATTTATACAAATGGTGAAGAATCAACTTTTCTTTATCTTATCATCCAGGGTGAGATACGAATTAAAGTCTCGGGTAAAAAAGAACTTATTAACAGATATTTATATGATTTTTTTGGTGAGATGGAAATACTTCAGGCAAATAAAAGAAAATCATGCGCTGTTGCTATGACAGAAACAATTTTATATAAAATTGACTTTGAATTACTGCACGAGTTATGTCTTGCTTTTATAAGAATTAACCGGAACCTTAAAAACAGGTATGAGATTGAAGATAATCTTCAATCTGATTTGAAGATCAATGAGAGTACACTTGCAATCTCAACCGAAGAAGAATCACCCGAAAATGAACTACTAATTCCCGATGAAATATTTAATGATGAACTATCGGCAGAATTATCCGAAGATGAGCTGGATGCTATACTTGCAAAACAGAAAACACAGCAGGAATTTAAAAATGTGATGAAGAGAGTCGGTAAAATTGAAAACAATGAGGAACTGACAAAACAAATCCTGGGTGATCTTTCTGATAGCGATGAAATATGTATCGCCGGTGATTAGCTGATACTTTTTCCGGGAATTTTAATAAACCTACGTATAATTATTTATTCCTTTTCAAACTTAATTAGAGCCCCGAATTCCTATGGCATTTGGCTCTGCGTATCGAATAAAAGGATAAGTCATTAATACATCACACCAGAATAATTCTTTACCAACTTCCACTCTCAAATATGCCCACCTGTGAGGGACAAATATTCGCTTAACCGAAATACCATTTATCTGATCGATTACAGCTTTTGCAGAATCGATAGATATCAGAGAATTAAACTGTGCCAGCAGATAGTTTTTTGTCGAATCCCGATCTTCACCGGGATATCCCCTTTGTTCAGCCCACATTATAAACGGATATTGTGAAAGGATTGAAATAAATGCTTGTGGATCCCCTTCTTCAATTTCCAGCCATATTGCGAATAAACTATCTATATTCAATTGAATAATCTCGATGGGGAACTGGCTAAAAAAATCATTCGCGAAGCTGTAGGAAACTGTGTCATCCAAGCCGGCGACTATTTCACCGGGGACAATTTGATCTCCAAACGCAGGCGGCGGTGTAGTTATATTATCTTGCGCTTCACTGCAGCAGTTTAATGACAGCAGCAGGATCAAGGCTAAAAAACCAAATATTACTTTTGAATGCTTCATTTTAGTGCCTGAGAATTATTAGTTTATAATTATCCGGCTTCCCCGGTAAATAAGAGAGCTAGTAAAGTTGTATATGAACTAACTAAACGTAAATCATAAATAAATAAAATTCAAGAAATTTTTAAATGCCGTTCTGTTTATTTGGTGTTTATTGTAGAATACTCGTTTTTTAGGAATGGATGGAAATATAAAAGTTTATGAATTAAGTAAATGATTGGCTTTAAAATAAAAATTGCGAAACCATTTAGATTTCGCAACTTCTTAGTAGCGGGGGCAGGACTTGAGTTTACTTTTTTCAACTTTTTTCAACTTTCACCCTCTTGATTGTAAGTCTTTATA
>DATHSU010000494.1:0-6278 GCA_035463895.1 Ignavibacteriaceae bacterium
TGTGTATAGGTGGCGATCATTCTATGGCTCTAGGTACTATTGCAGGTATTTCAGCTTATTGTAAAAAAAAGAAATTAACTCTTGGTGTAATCTGGATTGATGCCCACGCAGATATGAATACCGACGCTACAAGTCCTTCCGGAAATATTCACGGAATGCCGCTTGCCGCAACTCTTGGGCTGGGAAATTCTGCTCTTGTTGATTTCTACGGGATAAGACCCAAGTTAAAACAGGAAAACAGTGCGCTGATAGGCATTCGTAGTGTTGATGCTGATGAGAAAAAAAACATTAAAGAACTTAAAGTTCCTGTTTACACTATGAGTGATGTTGATAAACTCGGTATTCACAGAATTATTAACAGAGTGTTAAAACAGTTCAAAGAAAAAGTTGATCATATTCACGTCAGTTTTGATGTTGATAGTGTTGACCCTTCTGTGGCACCTGGTGTTGGAACACCTGTACCCGGAGGATTAAGTTACAGAGAAGCCCACTTATTAATGGAATCAATTGCTGAATGCGGCTGCATGTCATCTCTCGAGGTTGCAGAAGTTAATCCGATTCTTGATCAGTATAACAAAAGTGCTGAATTCGCTGCCGAACTTATTGCCTCAAGTATGGGACAAAGAATACTGTGATGATCTCCAGAAAAATCCTGATCCTGATCATAATCTTTACCTGGGTTTCAGTTCTGCTAGCCCTGTTTAATATTGTGAATATGAACTATTCGGAAATCATATCATATGTTTTTTTGCTTATGGGCATTTCACTTTTCTATCCCTCATATAATAAAAATGACAAAACAGGTATATTTTTAGGCTCAGCAATATTTTTGGGGGGAATTGTATTTTTTATTACAAATAATTTTGAAATTATAGAGGATTATGAATTGCTGGTTCCCTCGCTGGTAATAATAATTTCTGTTTCACTCTTAATGATTTATTTATGTGATACAAAAGATAAAAAATTCATCTGGCTTGCTTCAGTAATGGGCGTGGTGGGTTTGTTCACAATTTTTGATAAGGGGAATCCTTCTTTAAAGTCATTCGCAGTTTCTTTAGTCAGCTTGCTGGGCAAAGCATGGATCATAGTTATAATAATGATAATTACAATCATCATTATCATGAATGAAAAAAAGAACAAACAGGATAATAATAATTCAAAATCAGGTTAAGTGATATTCTCCTCAATACTGAGAATTATACCTCCGATATTCTTTCTTAATTCATTCACTTCTTTTTTGAGCGAATCTATTTCAGAGGATAGCTTCAGGTAAACGAAAGCTATTGCTGCGAGCAATAAAATGTAAATTATAATATCAACAACAAGGCCTGTAATACTTTTCTTAACAGGTTTTTCTGTTTCTATAAACTTTTCCTTCTGAAGGGGAATTTCTTCAGAGGTTTTTCTTTTAATCTTTTCTTTTTCAGGAGGAATTTCATCTAATGGTTTTCTTTTTAGTTTTTCTTCCTGAATCTTTCTGTATTTTGATTTTATCGGTGCATCAACTTCCGGGGGTGTTATTTTTTCTCCCTCTGGCTCTGATTCAGAATCTAAATTCTCCGCTAATTCTTCAATGGCATTTTCAAATGTACTTTCCACAGGTTGATCAATTTTTACATCTGATAAATCATCGTGTAAACAGATCTTTTCTTCCAACTCCGGGTTTAATTCTTCTTCATATGTTTCCGGCTCAGGTAAAGAAAGATCAGTATCAGAATATTCCTCTGATGGAGAATTTATCTCAAAACCATTATCTACTATAGGCGGTTCATTGGTCAAGGCACCATGAGCATCAAGTGGTATTTCAGCATCGATGGTATCAATAGTATCTGCAGGAGGTATTTCTTCAAAAACTTCATTTACCAGCTCATTTTCAGAAAATTTATCGGGAATAATTTCATCTCCCAAAACATTAGTTTCGGGATAAACGATATCTTCAATAGGGTTTACAATACTGTCCTCAAGTGCTTTTCTTGCCTTTTGCTCGGCTATTGCGTCATAAATTCTTTTAGCAACCTTGTCTTTCACTTTTGTATCAGGAACGTTTAACTCAAGAATAATGGGCAGTAATGATGTTAAGTTCTGGTACTCACCATATTCTTTCCAGGGGAATTCTCCGCCAAGGTTGAGATACTCAATAAGTTCTTTTTTGACATTTTTATCCAGGCAGCCTAAAGCTTTTGACTGGATCATTTCAGCGGCTGTATCTTTATCCATCATATTGAGGTGCCTTTTAAAAGGTTTCGCAGGTTAGTTGAAGCAATTCTTATTTTAGATTTAACAGTTGCAGCCGGAATATTTAAACGTTCAGCTATTTCTTTTTCGGTTAGCCCCTCATAAAAAGCAAGGCTAATTACATAACGCTGTGCATCTGTTAGTTCCTGAAATGCTTTAACCATATTGACTCGTATTTCAAGAGCAGTATTAAGGTCTAAAGGATCTATCTCTTTGGAAAGAGGAGGAATTATAACGACATCTTCATAGTCATCATTATATTCAACTGTATGCTGGCCATACATTCTTTTCTTCTTGTCCGTAGCAAGATTTCGGGCAAGCAATATAAGCCACGTGTAAACATTTTCTGTGGCCATATCAAACATATGATGCTTTTTCCAGATAATTAAAAAGAGATCTGCAAGAACTTCCTCAGCAACTTCTCTTGATCTGACAATTTTATTGATCAGTGTATAAAGGGCCGGGGAGTAACGGTCATATAATTGTTCTAATGCTTTGGAATCCTTTGAGGATATTTTCTGCATTAATTCAAAATCTGTAAGCTCGGCTTCAGTTTGCATATTAACTCGGTTAATTTCTACTGCAAACTAAATTAACAATAGTAAAAAATCAATTATTATCTGACTATATCTGGCAATATCTGAAGATTGTATTATTTATAATTCCGTTAATCAATCAAAAAAATGAGCAAAATCGCAGAAGTTAATTTAGATAAACAGACATTTTTATTGAAAAATTATGTTGAAGTATTAGACAAATATTATTAGTTTGGCAAATCTTTCTAAATAATATTTGTTTAACTAATATATGGAGTACAAAGTGAAGAGAGTAACTACCGTTCTTTTTCTCATCTTCTTTTTTTCCACACTCTCATTTAGTCAGGTAGAGGTAAGTTCAAGACTTTACCAGGCGCTTGCAGATGCAAATCCCGATGATTATGTAAGAACCCTGGTTCTATTAAGTGATCAGGTGGATGTTGCTGCAATGGATCAGCAGTTTTACAGGGAAAATGCAACCCTTGAACGCAGAGCTTTGGAATTAATTACAGCTTTGCAGGAAAAAGCTCAAACCACACAGGCAAATCTGCTTTCATTTCTTGAGGAAAAATCTGAACAAGGCGAGGTTTTTCAATATCAGTCATTCTGGGTAAGTAACCTCGTGATGGTTGAAGCAAAACCGCATATTATTAATCAGCTTATGACAAGGTCAGATCTGAGGCAAATGGATCTGGACGCTTTTCTTGAATTAGATAAACCGATTAAGGTTTCAGATGGCGAAGTTGATGGAATTGAGACAACAGAGCCCGGATTGAGAATAATTAATGCTCACTTACTTTGGGCAATGGGAATTACCGGTCAGGGGAGGTTAGTAATGGGTGTTGATACAGGCGTTCATCCTAATCACCCTGCATTAAATCATAAATGGAGAGGAAATCACGTTCCTGCTAACCAGGCATGGTTAGATCCGGGTGGTGGGACATTAACACCAAATGATTGCGATGGTCACGGTTCACATACTGTTGGAACAATGGTGGGAAGATCATTAACAACAGCCGATACAATTGGTGTGGCAATAGATGCTGAATGGATAGCTGCAAAAACTATTTGTTCGAGTCCACACACATCAAATTCAATAGCTGCTTTTCAATGGGCAATGGATCCGGATGGTAATCCTGCGACAATAAATGATATGCCGGATGTTATCAGTAATAGCTGGTGGGATCCAAATGCAGGTGATCAGTGCAGCCCAACCAATATTTATAACACAACTTTAACAGCAGTAGAAGCTGCCGGTATTGCGGTTGTATTTTCAGCTGGTAATAGCGGACCTAACGCTTCAACTATAACCTCACCTAAAAACATGAACAGAAATGAGGTTAGTATTTTCAGCACTGGGGCTATCGATGGAGCAAGTTATCTTGGCGGTAACAATAATCCTATTGCAAGTTTTTCAAGCCGTGGTCCTTCCACTTGCGGAGGAACAGGGTCATTATTAATAAAACCGGAAGTGTCAGCTCCTGGTGTTAGCGTACGCTCTTCAGGTACAGCTACAGGTTATAACAATCTTAGCGGTACTTCGATGGCAGCCCCGCACGTTGCCGGAGCAGTAGCTCTTCTAAAACAAGCTGCCCCGACTTTAACCGGAAAGCAGATTCTGGAAGCACTGTATTATACAGCTAAGGATCTTGGAACAGCCGGTGAAGACAACACCTATGGAATGGGACTGATAGATGTTTATGCAGCATTTTTAACTCTTGGTGAGCCGGATTCAACAGCTCCGGATCCAATTGTTGATCTTACTGTTATAGACCCGACTTCAAATTCATTAACACTGCAGTGGACTGTTCCTTATGATTCATCCAACAATGGTGTTACTGGATATGATATTCGCTACTCAACTTCTCCAATTCCCGATACAACAGCTTTTAATAATGCAAATCCATTAACATTTATTGGTGTGCCGGATACAACTGGTGCAACAGAAACATTTTTAGTTGACGGATTGGATTTTTCAACTACATATTACTTTGCAATCCGCTCTAATGATATGTGGGGAAATAAATCAGACTTGTCAAACCCGGCATCAGGCACAACCTGGTCAGCACCACAAATAGATGTTGATCCGTTAAGTATAAGCCATATACTTTTCCCACAAACCACTTATACAGATACAATAACAATATCAAATATATCAACAGCACCATCTACGCTTGATTTTTCAGTTGCCTTAGAGAACAACACCTTCCCGGAAGGTTTAGTTGAAGCTAACTTTGTACCTCAAAGCAGAACACCTGAAGAAGCAATAGGCGGAATTGATAAGAATAATCAGCCGGAAGTATATGGAGTAAGCATAGAGGGACAGGGCGGACCTGATCCGTTCGGCTATAGCTGGATAGACAGCAATGAACCAAACGGTCCACAGTATGTTTGGGAAGATATAGTTTCAACAGGAACATTAGCAACAAACTGGGTAGCAACCGGTACCTTTGATCCAAAAGACGAAGGCTATGCGGGTCCGTTCCCGTTAGGATTCAATTTTAACTTTTACGGAAATCCAAAGACCCAGGTATATGTAAGCAGTAACGGATTGCTGCTATTTAACACAATAAGTACAAACATTTTTTCAAATGTTGCAATACCAAACGCAAATGTACCAAACGAGTATATAGCGCCATTCTGGGATGACCTAGACGGCAGAACCCAGGGAACAGTGCATTACAAACAGGATGGAAACAAATTTGTTATACAGTTTACAAACTGGCAGAAATATTCAGCTACCGGATCATTAACCTTCCAGGTAGTGCTTTATTCAAATGGAAGGATAATGTTCTACTACAACAATATGAATGCAACACTAAATTCAGCAACCGTTGGAATAGAAAATGCAACAGGAACAGTAGGACTTCAGGTAGCATACAATGCAACTTATATAACAAACGGACTGGCAGTAAAGATATCCGCAGATCCTGAATGGCTGGCAGGAGATATTACAGGCGGAACCATATATAACGGCAACGCAGTAGATCTGGTACTGACCTTCAATTCAGAGGATTATCCGCTGGGTGATTATTCAATGGATGTAGTTATCAGCAGTAACGATCCGGTAAACTCAACAGTAACAGTACCAGTTACAATGAATCTGCAGGAAATACCTGTTGAACTTTCATCATTAAGGGCAGCAGCAGATAAGAATAATGTAGTTGTAAACTGGACAACAGCCACAGAGACTAACAACTCAGGATTCTTTGTAGAAAGAAAAACAGCAAATAATACAGAATGGACACAGGCCGGATTTGTAGAAGGAAAAGGAACCACAACCCAGATCAACAGTTATTCATTTATTGATAAGGGAATGGCAGTGGGAACCTATACATACAGACTGAAACAGGTGGATCTTGATGGAACTTTTGAATACAGCAGCTCAATAGAAGTTGAAGTAACAGCACCGCAGGAATACACACTGTATCAGAACTATCCGAATCCATTTAACCCTGCAACAACTATAGAGTACTCGTTGCCAGAGAAGTCAAACGTAACAATCTC
>DATHSU010000495.1:0-4703 GCA_035463895.1 Ignavibacteriaceae bacterium
GTTCGGGCTGTAAATTAAGGAAATATGTATGCCTGATCATTTTATTAAAGACGGATTAAAATTGACATTGGGTAACTCTGAGATTGAATTTCTTTTCACACCCGGACATACACCTGGCGGGTATTGTGCTTATTTTAAAGAGGATAATATCTGTATCAGCGGTGACGTTTTATTCGAAGGAAGTATAGGACGAACTGATCTGCCTGGTGGTCACTATGACCAACTTTTAAAATCAATTCGCGAAAAACTTTTTGTATTGCCTGATTATACAATTGTTTATCCGGGTCACGGTGATACAACTACTATAGGTAATGAAAAAAAATCAAATCCGTTTTTTAACTGATAATAATTTTAAAATTGATATTCATAAAAGTTTGAGGATATGATGCAGGAAAAAATCAAGAAACTTCTATCCAAAAAAGAACAAGCAAAAATTGGAGGCGGTGAAGACAAAATTAAAAGTCAGCACGATAAAGGAAAACTTACTGCTTATGAAAGAATTGAATTGCTTGTTGATGAGGGTACCTTTGATGAAGTAGATATTTTTGTAAAGCATCGTTCAAGTGATTTCGGCTTAGATCAGGTATCATATCCGGGTGATGGTGTGGCTACCGGATTCGCTAAAATTAATGGAAGACCGGTTGCTTTGTATAGTCAGGACTTTACTGTATTTGGAGGCTCACTTTCTGAAACTCACGCAGAAAAAATTATTAAAGTTATGAATATGGCTATGAAGGCTGGTATACCCGTGATTGGATTAAATGATTCCGGTGGTGCCCGCATTCAGGAAGGCGTAAACAGTTTAGGCGGATATGCAGATATTTTTTTGCTAAATACATTGGCGTCCGGAGTTGTACCGCAGATATCAGTTATACTTGGTCCTTGTGCAGGAGGTGCAGTTTATTCACCTGCTATTACAGATTTTATTTTTATGGTTAAGAATACAAGTTATATGTTCGTAACCGGACCCAATGTAGTGAAGACCGTAACACATGAAGATGTGAGTTTTGAAGAACTAGGTGGTGCTGATACTCATGCATCAAAGAGCGGCGTTGCTCATTTTATATGTGATAATGAAATTCAAACTCTCTTGTCAGTAAGAAAATTACTTGCTTTCCTTCCATTGAATTTTATGGATAAACCGCTTGCAAAAAATTTTGATATGTCCTTATTAATTAATGAACATAGACTCGAACAGATTATTCCTGATACGCCTAACAAGCCATACGATATGAAGGAGATCATAAATCTGCTAGTGGATGAAGATTTTTTTGAAGTTCATGCAGAATACGCTGAAAACATTATTGTAGGTTTTGGAAGAATTGGAGGAATGTCTGTTGGTATAGTTGCTAATCAACCGAACGTTTTAGCGGGAGTACTTGATATCAATGCTTCAGTTAAAGGAGCCAGATTCGTGCGTTTTTGTGATGCCTTCAATATACCTTTACTTGTGCTGGTAGATGTTCCAGGATTTTTACCGGGTACAGAACAGGAATGGAATGGTATAATCCGTCATGGCGCTAAACTATTATATGCATTTGCAGAAGCTACTGTTCCAAAAGTAACAGTAATAACAAGAAAAGCTTATGGCGGTGCATATGATGTAATGAACTCTAAGCATATCCGCGGCGATTTTAACTTTGCCTGGCCTTCAGCCGAAATCGCTGTTATGGGGCCAAAGGGTGCGGTAGAAATTATCTTTAAGAAGGAAATATCTACATCAAAAAATCCTGAAGCAGAGCTTGAAAATAAATTATCAGAGTACATAGTTAAATTTGCTAACCCTTATATTGCCGCTGAGCGCGGATTTTTAGATGATATCATTTTGCCATCTGAAACAAAACGAAGGGTTATTCAGGCACTTGATTTGCTCAAGACTAAAGTGGATAAAAATCCCCGTAAAAAACATGGGAACATACCTTTATGAAAACTAAGTCATTAAAAAATAAGGGATTATCCTGTACAGCTTAACTTTTTACTTGATTTGATTTTTTTATTAACATATATTGCACTTTGAAAAACACACTTTGGAGAATAAATGAAAAAAGCCCTACAGATTCTTAGTGTTATTTCTATATTAACTCTACTAAATATTTCATGTGGAGCTAATAAGGAGATAATAAATAAATCCTCACAGGAAGACACATCATCCAAGTATCCGAGTTATGGTATAGTTTCAGAAATGCTTGAACAAGCCCGACAATACTATGTCGAGGGATTGGAAAAGCAGAATCTTAACAGCACGGTTGAAGCAATTCAAAACTTTGAAGCTGCTTTAAGAGCAATAAATAATTTAAGTTATTACCCCGGCATTGATAATAATGAAGCCTATAAAGAACTTGAAAGTGCAATAATTGAGGACTACCGGGGACTTGTAGATAACCTGACTGAATTACCTGAGGGTATATCATTTGCTGCCTATGAAGAGTGGATGGCACAGGCAGCTCCTGAAATAGATATTAATTTTGATGACACAAAAGAGGAATACACAAGAGTAATTATTCCTGCTGACATTCCGTTAGAATATAATAGCCATGTTGAACAATGGGTAAATTATTTTTCTGGTAGAGGGCGCGGAGCCATGAATCGCTGGTTGACCCGTTCCGGTAAGTATTTTCCAATGATGGCTAAAATCTTTAAGGAGGAAGGGGTTCCACAACAACTTCTTTATTTGAGTATGATGGAAAGTGGTTTAAACCCAACTGCACGTTCCTGGGCTTCTGCTGTTGGTTTATGGCAGTTTATTAAATCTACAGGGCAGATGTACGGTTTACAAACAGGTTTCTACATTGATGAAAGAAGAGATCCTGTTAAATCCACTCGTGCTGCAGCTCGTCATCTTCGTGATCTTCACACCTCTCTAGGTGACTGGTATTTGGCATTGGCAGCCTATAACTGCGGTGAAGGTAGAGTAAGAAGAGCTTTAAAACGCTCAGGTGGTAATGATTTCTGGTCTATTAGAAAACATTTGCCTAAAGAAACCAGAAATTATGTCCCGACATATATTGCTGTTAGTCTTATAGCTATTGAACCTGAAAAATATGGATTTACTGATTATACCCCGGAAAGGCCATATGATACTGAAGTATTTAATATCCCGGGTTCAATAGATCTTGTTTATTTATCAAGTGCTGTAGGAGTTGATTTACTTACATTACAGGATATGAATCCTGAACTTACACAGTTATCTACACCGGATGATTATCCAGGTGGATATCCGCTGAAAATTCCTAAGGGGTCATATAATTTACTTGCGTCAAATCTTGAAAATATTCCTGAATCTGCCAAACGAAATTACATTGTGCATACAGTAAGAAAGGGCGAAACGATCACGCGCGTTGCGCAAAAATATGGCGTTTCAAAATACGATCTTGCTGATGCTAATAATATTTCAACAAATTCAAGATTATATGCAGGTGTAGAATTAAGAATTCCTGTTTCTGGTAACCTGACCGGAAATAATATTGCTTATAATCCCGATGTCCAAACTGCTCAGGAAAATACCGAATATGTTTCTCCTTATGCGAGTCTTAATAAAGAAAATTCGAATTCTGAATTAATTACACAAGCAGTAACAGAAGATCAGCTTCCTTTACTTGAAGAACAAAACCTTGTTGATAGTGAAGAGATAAGGGAAACCAATAAGGATGCATTGGTACCTGCAGATTTGGTACCTGTTTTTTATCATGTTAAAAGAAATGATAGCCTTTTAGGTATTGCTGATCTGTTCCATGCACGCGTTAGTGATTTAAGAAATTGGAATGATATCCCATATACTTCTACAATCAGAATAGGACAGAAGTTAACAATATATGTAAGTGAAGATAGAAAAGATTTCTATGCAAGTCTTGATAACCAAACGGCGCTTGAAAAAACAGTTGTTCAGAATACAAATAATAAAAGTTCAGGCAATCTGGTAAATCACAGGATAAGACGAGGTGAAAATTTAGGGTTGATTGCTTCAAGATATGGAGTCTCTGTTCGTGATTTAAGAGCATGGAATAATATAGTTGGAAATAAAATTATTGCAGGCAGAAATCTTAAAATTTATTCAGATGGCGGCCCCAAAAATACTGGTCCGGAATTAGTTAATGATAACAATTCTAATTTATACCGTTACAAAATTAAAAGAGGCGACACCATAGGGGAAATAGCTGAAAGATTTGGAGTTTCTACAGTTATGATAAGAAAATGGAATAATATTTCCGGTAATAAAATTGTTGCCGGAAAAACACTTAAAATTTATTCGAGCACTAATTCAAGTACTCTTGGTGATATTACAACAAAAACAGCATCCAGCACCAATTATCATAAAGTTAAACCAGGTGAAACTATCAGCCAGATAGCTGAAACTTATAAAGTCAGAATAGCTGATATTAAAACGTGGAATAATTTATCAGGTGATAAAATAATTGCCGGATCTACTTTAAAACTTTATTCTAATGCCGGTGTGCATGATTTACCTGAAACCAATGTTAAAACGTCCTCAATCAAAAATACCGCGGCAAAGTTTCATACAGTGAAAAAAGGAGAATCACTTTACTCTATCTCAAAAAAATATAATATTCCAGTAGCAAAATTAAAACAACTTAATGAAATGAGGGACAATAAAATTATTATTGGCGAGCGGTTAAGAGTGGGGTGATAATTTTTTAATTACATATTGTTTAACCTGAAGCCGTTAGGGGTGTTATCCCGATTAT
>DATHSU010000496.1:0-2449 GCA_035463895.1 Ignavibacteriaceae bacterium
AGTTCTGTTTTTCTTTGCGCTGCAGTTTAATTTATTTGCACAGGAAGCTATTAATGATCAAAGCAGATCGGCAAAAGATATTATCGACAAATATGTGGAAGCCATCGGTGGTAAAGAAGCTATGTCTTCTGTTGAAGACCGCACCACAATTATGCGCGGAAATATAATGGGACAAAACGTTACTATAATGATTAAACAAAAATGGCCGAATAAACTCAGACAGGAAATCCGTGCTGGCGATATGAACCAGGTTACTGTATTTAATGGTGAAAAAGGTGTAATGACAGCTGCAGGGCAGGTTCTCGAAATTTCCGGCAAAGAACTCGATGCTCTTAAAATTGAATCTAATATGGATATTCTCTTCGATCCTGAATCTTTCGGCATTACGCTGGATTATGAAGGTGAAACTGTTGTTGATGAAACTCCTGCTCATAAAATCAAAATGACTTTGCCTTCGGGCATCAGGTGGTTTCAATTTTATGATAAAGAAACTGGTTTGAAACTGCAGGAAAATAAGGAAATGCAGACACAGATGGGATTAATTGAAACATCTACCTACTACTCTGATTACAGGGAAATTGACGGAAAACTTTATCCATATAAAGTTAAACAGTCTATGGGTCCGCAATCTTTTGAAATGACCGTAAGCAGCATACGAATCAATACAGGTATGGACGACTCAATTTTTGAAGTTGAAGAAAAACCTGCGCAAGAAGAAAATCTTGAACTGGAATGAGAAAATATTCTGCAGTAGTTTTCGATCTGGGAATGGTGCTCGTCCCATTTGATTATAAAATAATGGTAAAACGTCTTGAAGAGGTTGAGCCTGGTTTGGGCAATAATTTTATTGAAAGCTATAGAAACAACTATAAAATTCACAGAGATTTTGAACGTGGTGAAATAAGTAATGATGATTTTGTGGATATGATGCTGAAAGTGATTGACTTTAAAATTGATTCGGAAACTTTTAAAAGATTCTATTCCGAGATTTTTACTTTTAATCAGGATGTGATTGACCTTCTGCCGGTAATTAAAAAGTATTACAGGCTTTTTCTACTTTCGAATACCAATGCAATACATCATCAATACGGATGGAAAGATTTTCCTTTCATTAAACATTTTGAAAAGCTGATATTGTCTCACGAAGTTGGTGCAGTAAAACCGGAAGAAAAAATCTACCGTGCAGTTGAAGCTGCTTCCGGCCTGCCATCCGAAGAACATATTTTTATTGATGACATTAAAGAATATGTGGATACACCTAAGAAATTCGGATGGGATGGAATTCACTTTATTGGTTATAATGATCTTGTGGTTAATCTCAAATCAAAAGGAATTTTAAACTCTGTTTAGTACCGCATAGTGTATATAAAATAAGTAACCTAATTCTTTGAGCAGAAATACTAGCTTAGCATTTCTAAACTATTTCATAAAATTTCTGCTCCTTTTTTAATAACAATCAGAAATTAATATGATACTACGAACAATTTTATCGATAATATTATTAGCTGCAATCAACGCTACGGCGCAAAAGGAAGCTACTGCACTTATTAATGCAAAAGTTTTTCCTGTTAACGCTGAACCAATTGAAAACGGTGCTCTTGTTATACAAAACGGGAAGATCATTTTTGTAGGCAAAGCAGATGAATTAAAAGGCAGCTTTGAAAATATTATTGACGTTTCAGGAAAAGTAATTTTACCGGGACTTGTTGATACTCATTCACATATCGGAGAAGGTGACGGTGGAGACCGTTCCTCTACAACTCATCCGGATGTAAGAATTCTTGATGCGATTGATCCGAATAGTGATACCTTCAAAAAAGCTATTGCCGGAGGTATAACAACTGTAAATGTTATGCCTGGCTCAGGTCATTTAATGAGCGGACAAACCGTTTACCTGAAACTTAGAAGAGATTCAAAGGTAATAGAGGATATGTTATTCTGTGAGGATCCGCTTAATGATATTTGCGGAGGATTGAAAATGGCTAACGGCACTAATTCTTTGCGCGAACCCCCTTTCACAGGAACAAGGGGAAAGTCTGCTGCTGTAATAAGACAGCTTTTTATAGAAGCAGTTGAATATAAAAATCAAATTGATAGAGCTGCAGGTGATCTTGAAAAAATGCCGGCACGAAATATTGAGATGGAAGCTTTACTGGAAGTTCTTGATGGAAGAAGAATCGTTCAGCATCATACACACCGGGCAGATGATATTATAACAGTTATAAGACTATCAAAAGAGTTCGGTTTTAAAGTGGTGCTTCACCACGTAAGTGAAGGATGGAAAGTTGCTGAAGAAATTTCACAAGCTAATATTCCCTGCTCAATAATAATGATCGATTCTCCCGGTGGTAAACTCGAAGCCGTTAACTTAATTTATAAAACCGGTGCTGTGCTTGAAGAAGCCGGTGTTGATGTGGCTTATCATACCGATGATGGAATTACTGATTCA
>DATHSU010000497.1:0-2009 GCA_035463895.1 Ignavibacteriaceae bacterium
GATAAAGAATTAATGATAACTGCATTTAAACTTGAACGAACAGAGAAGGTAAAAAAGACAACTGCAATTCTACTAGAAGAAACTATTGAAGAGCTGGAACAAAAAAGAATAGCCGTTGAAGAACAGGCAAAAATTATTCAGTTAGAGCATGACCGTAAAACAAAAGAACTTGAAGAAGCCCGTCAGCTTCAGCTTTCAATGCTTCCTAAAGAACTGCCAAAACTTCCTAATCTTGATGTTGCGGTATATATGAAAACTGCTACAGAAGTTGGTGGTGATTATTATGATTTTAATGTTGATTTAGATGGAACACTAACAGTTTCAATTGGGGATGCAACAGGACACGGAATGAAAGCGGGAATAATCGTCTCTATGATAAAAGCTCTCTTTGCCTCTGGTGGATCACACTTAGATATTAAAACATTTTTTAATCAAAGCAGCAAAACATTAAAAGGAATAGAGCTTGGCAGACTAATGATGGGATTTATGATGCTCAAGATAAAATCTAATAAGCTTGAATTTGCTAATGCAGGTATGCCGCCGATATTTATTTACAGAAAAAAATTAAATAAAGTAGAAGAAATAATTTTAAGCGGAATGCCACTTGGTGCCATGAAAAACTTTCCGTATGAAATTAAAGAAACAGAAATATCAAGCGGTGATACGATACTTCTACTGAGTGACGGCTTGCCTGAATTAAAAAACGAAAATGATGAGCAGTATGGTTACACAAAAGTAAAGGATGAATTTAAGTCGGCGGCAGAAAAGCACCCAGATGAAATAGTTGAATATTTTAAAAACTCAGCATTACTATGGATTAACGGAATTGAACCCGATGATGATGTTACATTTGTTGTGATAAAGGTAAAATAATTTTAGAAGAAACACTGGATATTTATGCGATCTGAAAAAGAAAAGTCAGCACACGAAGCTTACAAAAAGTTTCTGGATATAATGCTGTATGATGTTCCTTTAAAACAGCTTGACGACCTGGTTGTAAATGACGTAACAGGTTACGGAACCACATTAGATGAAAAAATTCTTGAGATAGAAAGATTGCGAAAACTTGTTATCGATCAGCGGGAACAGGGTGCGGGTTATGAAATGAATTTTGTTATCAATCCTGTTCATCGCAGAATAAACCCTGATAATGGTCTGGCTGTATTTATCGATGAAATTGAAATTTCTATGAATATTAATGGGGACAAGAATATTATCCCCTTAAGGTTCAGTTCAGTTTTGGAATTAACTAACGGTAGTTGGAAAGTAGTTCACTTACATGGTTCAGTGGCAGTTAACACTGAAGGGGACACGTGGCATAAAGAAGAACATCTTAGAAAAATTGAAGAGCTTGAAAAATTAGTATCTGAAAAAACTGAAGATCTTTTAACAAAAAATAGAGAATTAGAAATAGAAGCATCGCTTGAAAGAGTTAGAACTGTTGCGATGGGTATGAATAAATCCGATGATTTATTGAACATTTGCGAAGTAACATTTAAGGAGTTCAAAAAAATAGGTTTTGATAATCTGAGAAATGCCATCATTCATATCCTCAATGATGAAAAAGGATTTTTTCTGGACTATGATTATTCAGATTATCTGGGCGGAAGTATAAATCACATAAATTATAATTCACACCCTGTTGTCGAGGATTATCTTAGACAGATTAAAAGAGCTGATGACGCTTTTGCTCAGGTTGTTATTGAAGGTACTGAACTGGATGGTTGGAAAGAATTTCGGCGAAGCGGCGGACAGGTTGATGATCCGAAGCTGGATGGAATTCAGTCTCTTTATTATTATCTCTTTTCGATAGGTATTGGTGATATCGGCATATCGACATTTAATCCTATTGATGATACTCAAATAAAAATTCTGAAAAGATTTGGGAATGTCTTTGATTTAGCATACCGAAGATATAATGATATTGCTCTTGCAGAAGTTCAAGCCAGAGAAGCCCAGATTGAACTTGCATTGGAAAGAGTCCGTGCAAGAACTATGGCAATGCAATC
>DATHSU010000498.1:0-2036 GCA_035463895.1 Ignavibacteriaceae bacterium
TGATAGCTGGGAAGATGTTCAGAAAGATTTTCAGTTTGAGGATGTAACTCTTGCATATACTGTCTCAAGCAATCTTAATATTATTATGAATCAGGAATCAGCAGACAAACTGTTTTCTGGTTCACAGTATTCCTTAAATGATGTAATAGATATGCATTATAAGCAAAGAATCAAATCTTTCAATTTACAAACGAAACTAAGATTCAGAGGTGTATTTAAGGAAAGAGAATTTATTTCACCTAATGTTATAGGAATGATTAAAGGCTCAGATCCGGAATTAAAAAAAACTTACTTAATTGTAACTGCTCACTATGATCATCTGGGCGTAGGGGAACCGGTTAATGATGATTCTATTTACAACGGTGCGTTAGATAATGCTATTGGAGTTTCAGTGCTGCTTGAATTAGCTAAAGCATTCAGCTCCCTTGAGATCAAGCCCAAAAGATCAATAATTTTTTTTGCAACAACCGGTGAAGAAAAAGGTCTTCTTGGTTCATCTTATTATACTAATAATCCGTTAGTACCACTTCATAAAACCATAGCCAATGTTAATATTGATGGCATTGCAATGTTCAAAGATTTTTCAAGTATGGTAGGAATTGGTTCAGAACTTTCAACTCTTGATAAGTTTTTACAAAATACTGCTGATAATTATAATCTTGAATTACAAAATATACCGCCACAGTTTAAGCAGGTAGGGGCTTTTAACAATTCAGATCAGCTTTCATTTGCTCAGGCAGGAATTCCTTCAATTATAGTTTTAGAGGGAACAAAAAACACTACAAAAACTGAAGATGAAGTAATGGAGGCTTTTATCGAATACTTTGTGTACAATTATCATTCTCCCTTTGATGATCTTAATCAGGACGTAGACTATAAAGCAGCAGAAAAACATGCAAAGATATTATTTGATTTTTGCTTTCGGCTGGCTGACAGTAATAATATACCTGAATGGAAACCCGGCGCTCCATTCATAAATGCCAGGTTACAATCAATTGCAGAGGAAAAGTAAATGAAAATTAGTATTATTTATTTTCTTTTATTATTCGCTTTATTACCTGGATGTTCATACAATATTTCTAATAATAATATTGTTACAATTTCCGGATCCGACACAATGTTTGAACTTACTTCTGCTTTAGCACAGGAATATATGAAAGAGCATCCCGGAATCTCGATTAAGGTGGAGGGCGGCGGAACAGCAGCCGGAATTAAATCATTGATTGAAGGAAATATTGACATTTGCACAGCTTCAAGAAACCTTAAACCATACGAAGCTAAAGCACTCGCTGATTATTACGGTACTTTAGGATTAGTTTTTCTTATCGCCAAGGATGCCTTAAGTATTTATTTAAATCCGCAAAACCCGGTAATCAATTTAACCTCAGACCATTTAAAGAATATATTCACTTCACACATCACAAACTGGAAAGAGGTTGGTGGAGTTGATACAACCATTCAAACCGTTATAAGAAATCCTAATTCAGGCACTTATCTCTATTTCAAAGATCATGTTTTGGAAGGGGAGGAGTATGCTTTAAATTCTATAGTAATTCCGCAAACAAAAGATATTGTAAAACAGGTGGAAGAAAATGTGAATGCTATTGGGTACGGCGGAATGGGATATACAGGAAATGTGACACACATTAAAATTGATGGTGTAGAGCCAACCGAACAAAATGTAAGAAATGATACATATCCTATTATAAGGTATCTTCATTTCTTTACAACAAAATATCCTACTGGCGAAGTTAAAAGGTTTATTGATTGGGTTCTTTCACCGGCAGGGCAAAGTGTTGTGAGAAAAGCAGGGTTTATACCTCTTTGGGAAACTAAACTGTGATCTTTTTTGATAAAGAATACCATTATTTCATTTTCCACCGACTTACTCTCTTAACAATTTCTTAATCCTTTTATAACAATTCCTTAACCTGCGGATAAATTATTTATTATAAATTTCAAACAAAAAAGGAAAAAAATGTACGAGAAAAAGAAGAGAATTTTTAAGAAACCGATAGTATTTGATTACCGGTCTT
>DATHSU010000499.1:0-3388 GCA_035463895.1 Ignavibacteriaceae bacterium
TAGAGCGTGTCCCCAAAACAAGTCCACATAAATTAAGATTAATCAAAAAGTGAAAGTGACAATGACTTACTATACATACTTTCATAAACGAGTGGTTCCGACCCGGGTTAAATTTAAGATTTTATTCGGGAACTTCTACACAACATTTGGATTGATCTTTCTCATATTCTCGTCCATATTCATCATTGTCTTTTCTTCATTTATAAAATTTGACTCTTTAAATAAAAATTCACCTGTAACAGAAGGAATTGTAACCGATGTTGATGTTACAAAGACAACCGTTAACGATCAGCGTGTTTATGCTTTTCATTATGAATACAAACTGCCCGATGGATCTCTTCATAGCGGTAAATCATTCTGTAAAGATATTTACTATGATGTTGGAACTCCGGTGAAAGTACTGTACTCGGAGAAAGAGCCGGGAGTATCCCGTATAGAAGGAATGGGTGCCGGTGAATTGTCTCCCTGGCTATTATTTATAATGATTCCTTTTTTATTAGTCGGTGCGGGATTTTTTATTTACGGACTTAGAAAAGCAAGAAAAGATATTTATCTTTTACAGGTCGGAGAGGTTGCCTATGGAAACCTGGTGGGAAAAGAACCAACATCTATGAAAATTAATAATCGAAAAGTTTATAAGTTATACTTTCGCTTTACAACCGCTGACGGCAATACTTATGATACAGCATGTAAATCCCATATGACTCATTTGCTTGAGGATGAGGAAAAAGAGAAATTGGTTTATGATCCGAATGCTCCTGAGCAGGCGCTTTTGCTGGATTCGCTTCCTAAAAAGTTAAAAAGTTTTTTTGAGGAAGTTGAATAAGATTACTAAAGCCATACTATTTTCAATCAGTAACAAGGGAAAATATAAAATGCCTAAAATAAAATTCAGTCAGCGATTTACAGATTTCTATAACTCCTCATTCATTATTTCTTTAACACGTCCAACTTCTCCGGTTTCAAGCCGTACTTTTATTCCGTGGGGATGCTTAGCGGATTTCGTAAGAATGTCTTTAACAATCCCTTCTGTAAATGCGCCTGTTCTCTGATCTTCTTTCATTAACACTTTTACGTGCATACCTATTTTCACGTCAGAAAGGTTTGTTCCATTCATAAATCAATATCCTGTTTATGTTTAAAGCTGCCTGAGTTTTTTGATGAAAAACAATAATACTTAGTTTTTCTGTACAAAACCAATTAGCAAAGACGCTGTAATGAAAGCAGTGTTGAAGAAAAAATAAGAAATTATTTTTCAGTTAAAACTTAATGCCGCAGAGATAATTATCTGCGGCTTTTTTAATGATGATGTAACTTACGCTAAAGCAATTAATTATAAAAGAGGATTACAAGAACTTGAACAGAGCATGATTGAGATTAAATAATATTTGAGCTAATTTTAATCAGAAAATATTTAGACCCATCGTAACGGCACATATATATTTTACTTTAGTTAAAATTTAACCATTTACAAAAAATAATGACAGATATTTTAGTTAAACATATAAGCAGCACACTTTCAATAAGTAAATCACGGGTTTCAAACACAGTTAAGCTTTTGGAGGAGGGCGCGACAATTCCTTTTATTTCCCGCTACAGAAAAGAAGCTACCGGAAGTCTTGATGAAACAGAGGTAACAGCAATTGAAAAGGAATGGAAACGACTGCTGGAACTGGTTAAAAGACGTGAAGCTATTCTTAAAAGCATTAACGACCAGGAATTGTTAACACCTGAGCTGGAAGCGAAAATTAATAACTGCTGGAATATGGCAGAGCTTGAAGACATTTATCTTCCATACAAACCAAAACGAAAAACAAGGGCAAGTGCAGCGCGGGAAAAAGGATTGGAACCTCTTGCAGAAATAATAATGACACAGAAGGAAGATAAGATAGAAGCGATTGCGGAAAAATATTTAAATGATGAAGTCCCGGATATTGAAGCAGCTTTAGCCGGGGCAAGAGATATTATTGCAGAATGGATTAATGAAAACACAGATGCCCGTAATAAAATAAGACAGCTATTTGAGCGTGATGCAATAATCAGTTCAAAAGTAATTGAGAAAAAGAAAGATGAAGGAACAAAATACCAGGACTACTTCGATTTTAGCGAACCGTTAGAACGCTGTGCTGGTCACCGTTTGCTTGCAATACGCAGAGCTGAGCAGGAGGGAATTTTGCGTGTATCAATTTCAATAGATAATGAAAACGCAATTGAGAGTCTGGAAAAAATCTTTATAAAAAATAAAAATGAATGTGCCGTTCAGGTCGGGTTATCAATCAAAGATGCTCACAAAAGATTATTGGCGCCTTCAATTGAAACCGAATTTAAAAACAGTTCTAAAGCTAAAGCCGATGAAGAGGCAATCCGTGTATTTTCTGAAAATCTGCGCCAGCTGCTTTTGTCTCCCCCGCTCGGACCAAAAGTTACAATGGCAATTGATCCCGGTTTCAGGACTGGCTGCAAACTTGTCTGTCTTGATCAGCAGGGAAACCTGTTACATCACGATACTATCTTTCCACATCCCCCGCAGACGAAAGTGGATGAAGCAACAGAGAAAATAAAAGGACTGTTGAAAAAATATAAAGTAGAGGCAATTGCAATCGGAAACGGAACTGCGGGCAGGGAGACCGAACGATTTATTAAATCTCTAATTGGTGAAACCAGTACGACAGAAATATTTATGGTAAACGAAGCTGGTGCATCAATTTATTCTGCTTCTGAAACTGCGAGAGAGGAGTTCCCAGATCTCGATTTAACTTTCCGCGGTGCAATTTCTATCGGAAGGCGTTTGATGGACCCACTTGCCGAGCTTGTTAAGATTGATGCGAAATCAATTGGTGTGGGACAATATCAGCACGACGTTAACCAGGATAGTTTGAAAGATGGGTTGGATAAAGTAGTAACCTCTGCTGTAAACCAGGTTGGTGTAAATTTAAATACAGCCAGCCAGAATTTGCTTAGTTATGTATCGGGCATCGGACCGAAGCTTGCAAAATCAATTATAAAGTACCGGCGTGAGAATAAAACTTTTCGTTCACGCAAAGAACTGATAAAAGTAAGCGGGCTGGGGGCAAAGGCCTTTGAGCAGTCTGCCGGATTTTTAAGAATTCCCGGTGCGGAAAATCCGCTTGATAACAGTGCAGTTCATCCGGAAAGTTATTCCATAGTTGCAAAGATGGCAAAGGATTTATCCCAGCCGGTTAAATCATTAATTGAGGCTGCAAATTTGCGTCAGCAGATTGATATCAATAATTATGTAACAGATACTGTCGGATTGCCGACGTTAAAAGATATTATGCAGGAATTAGAAAAGCCGGGGTTAGATCCAAGAGGCAAAGCAGAAGTATTTTCATTTTCAGAAACGATAAACGAAATAGCAGATTTAAAA
>DATHSU010000500.1:0-3424 GCA_035463895.1 Ignavibacteriaceae bacterium
ATCCATTCATAAATTCTGAGGAAGTTAAAAATGTACTTGGACAAGCTGCGGTAAATAAACCTTCCAATTCAGATATTTATACGACCTATATGGCTGATTTTGTTGATACATTCGGACGGATAGCAAAACCGGATTATATGAAATACCTTTTCTTTATAGCCGGTGGTGCACTTGCAGTTGAAAATGGCTTAAAGGCAGCATTCGACTGGAAAGTCAGGAAGAACTTTCAGAAAGGGATTAAGGAAGAAAAAGGTCACCAGGTAATTCACTTCAAAGAAGCATTTCATGGAAGAAGCGGATACACTTTATCTCTTACAAACACAGATCCTGTCAAGATACAGCACTTTCCGAAATTTAACTGGCCGAGGATTGTAAATCCAAAAATTAAATTTCCACTCGAAGACAACCTGGAAGAAGTAATAAAACTTGAAAATCAGGCAATTGAAGAGATTAAATCAGCAATAAAGGATAATCCTGACGATATTGCAGTTATAATAATTGAACCTATTCAGGCAGAAGGCGGAGATAATTTTTTCAGAAAAGAATTTTTTCAACAGTTACGGCAAATAGCAGATGAGAACGATATTCTCTTAATGTTCGATGAGGTTCAAACGGGATTTGGAATAACAGGAAAATTCTGGGCTGCAGAACATTACGTTAAACCTGATATTATTGCATTTGGTAAGAAAGCACAGGTCTGCGGTATTATGGTTTCTGATAGAATTGACGAAGTAAAAGATAACTGCTTTAAAGTCTCAAGCAGAATTAATTCTACGTGGGGTGCAAATTTTACGGATATGGTGAGGTCAAAATATATTATGGATGTTATTCAGGATGAAAATCTTGTTGAGAATGCCCGAATTGTTGGTGAGTACTTAAAAAATCAGATTTTCTCTATTGAAGCAGAATATTCATCATTGGTCAGTAATTCACGTGGATTAGGATTAATGTGTGCATTTGACCTGCCGAATCATAAATTACGTGATGATTTCAGAAAACTTGCATATAAAGAAAAACTAATGATACTTGGCTGTGGAGATCAATCAATAAGGTTCCGCCCTCCACTAAATATTACTGCAAATGAACTGGATGAGGGCTTGAATGTTATTAAAAAAGTTCTCAAATTAATGACGTCCAATAAATAATTATTAATAAACTACTTGCACGAGGCGGCTCCGCTATGGAGCCGTTATCGTTTTAAATTACTGTGAATAAAAAACTTTACATAGTAAGTACACCAATAGGTAATTTATCTGATATTACTTTGCGTGCACTCGAAATACTCAGGTCCGTTGATTTCATTGCTTGTGAAGATACACGCGTAACATCCAATCTGCTTAAGCATTATGAAATTCATAAAAAACTGTTTTCATTAAATGCTTTTAATGAATCAAATAAACTGAATACTATCATTGAGCGTATTTTAAGTGGCGAAGATGCAGCACTGGTTTCTGATTCAGGAACTCCCACTATTTCTGATCCCGGCAGCAGACTTATATCTGAGGCAATTAAAAAAGGGATTGAAGTTATTTCAATACCCGGACCATCTGCAATTATATCAGCTTTATCAATATCCGGACTTCCAACCGATTCATTTGTATTTGAAGGATTTCTTCCTCAAAAGAAGGGACGTCGAAAAAAATTAAATGAGCTTTCAGAAGAACCCAGAACAATTGTTTTATACGAATCGGTTTACAGAATTGAAAAATTACTTGATGAATTAATTCAATATATGCCGCAAAGATTTACTGTAGTATGCAGAGAGCTTACAAAGAAATTTGAAGAATGCTGGCGTGGGTATCCTTCCGATTTAAAGAATACTCTTCCAGATAAAACTGTTAAAGGTGAATTCGTTGTTGTAATTGCTCCAATAAAATGGGAAGTGCAGAGTAGTGATGAGAACTAATTCTCATCATTATAAACTACCAGCGAATGCACTTCAAAGTTTTTCAGTTTATCTCTTCCATTTAAAAAGGATAATTCAATAATAAAACTTATTTGAACCACTTCCCCGCCGAGCTTTTCTATTAACTTGCAGGCAGCCTCCATAGTTCCTCCGGTTGCAAGAAGATCATCGTGCATAAGAACTCTGTCCCCTTTTTGAATGGCATCTTTATGAATTTCAATTTTATCCTCACCATATTCCAGGTAATACGATTCTGATATTCTTTCAGCTGGAAGCTTGTTTGGCTTTCTTACAGGTACAAATCCGCATCCAAGCTTTTCTGCCAAGGCTCCTCCGAGAATAAAACCTCTTGATTCAATTCCGACTACCTTATTTATATTTTTATCTTTTACAATATTATATAACTGATTTATGGTTTCTTTAAGTGCGTCCGGTTCTTTAAGTAAAGTCGTTATATCACGGAACATTATTCCCTGCTTCGGAAAATCTTTAATGCTTCTTATATAATTTTTCAGATCGCTCATCGAAAGTTTACTCCTTGTTCAAAAACTTTTGAATACCTTTTTTAAATTCATCTGAAGTTCTGCTTATTACATTTAAATTAACACAGAAATCAATAGCAGTATCCGGATTCATATCCGATATTGAATAAATCATTTTTTTTGTTATGCCTGTACTTAATGCTGAATTTTTATTAATAGTTGCAGCAACTCTTTTAGCTTCGTCCAGAACATTATCAGAAAGATAGTTTGCCAGACTTATTTCGTAAGCTCTTTTACCTGAAATTATTTCTCCTGTTAAAAGCATTTGTTTGGCGTGGCTTATAGAGATCCGTCTTAAGAGAAAAACAGAAACTATTGCAGGTATAAAACCGATTATTACTTCACTGTAACCAAACTTAGATTCTTCAGGATGGGCAACTATAAAATCACATACACTAGCCAAACCACAGCCTCCGGCAATTGCAGCACCGTTTACAGCAGCTATAGTCGGTTTAGTGAAATTATATATCTGAAAAAATAATTCAGCAAGTGATTCTGAGTCCTTTTCATTTTCAATTACTGAGTTATTGCTTAACTGCTTTAGGTAATCTAAATCTGCACCTGCACAAAAAGAGCTACCTGCGCCTGTTAAAATTATCGATTTAATTTCATCGTTATCAGCAGATTCTGCGAATGCAGATTTTAATTCAGCTACTATTTCCGGATGCAGAGAATTGCGTTTTTCAGGCCTGTTAAGAGTAATCAATAATGAATTATTTATAATTTCTTTTGTAATCATAATTAAAATCCATCTGGTTAACTGAAATATTTTGTTATAAAATAAACCTGAACATAAGTGGAAATAAATGCCAGGATTGTGCCAGCGGCTACCTGTCCAAATGTATGGCATTTAAGTTTAATTCTAGCCCAACCTATAAAAATGATTATTATCAAAAAGTACATTGCTGAAAGACCAAATAAAAAAACTAATGCGGCAAACGGACCTGCTGCACCCATAGCGTGTGCACTTATCTTC
>DATHSU010000501.1:0-1898 GCA_035463895.1 Ignavibacteriaceae bacterium
AAGAAAAAAATGAAAGATAAAGCATTTGCTAAAGCAGTTAGCCGGGAGGATATTATTAACGGAGCTGCTGCTTTAGGAGTTGACCTTGATGAACATATTCAGTTTTGTATAAATGCGATGAGAAAAAACAAAAAATTATTAGGTTTATGAAGATCGGTGATATAGTTGAAAATTTTACATTAAAAGATCAGAACGGAAATGAATTTGATCTTTATAAAAATCTTGATAAAAAAATTCTATTAGTATTCTATCCTAAAGACAATTCGCCTGTTTGCTCAATGCAATTATCTGAATATCAACTTAATATTGATGAGTTTGATAAAAACGGAATAAAAGTGGTTGGAATTAATACTGAATCAGTTGATTCCCATCTGACTTTTTGCAATCACCAGCAAATTAATTTCCCTTTATTGAGTGATGTTGATAAAAAGGTCAGTCGCAGCTTTAATGCCTTAACTTTTTTCGGGTTAAATAAACGAAAAATAGTATTGATTGATACAGATAAAAAGATTAAATATACAGACTCAGTTGCAGCTTTTAGGTATCCGGATTCAGGATATATCTTTGAAGAACTTAAAAAATTGCAGATTTTATTATGGGCTTGACTGATACTTCAAAAAGTCCCTAAATTGCTTCAAAATTAGGAGAAAATTTTTTTAGAGATTCTTGCTACGTTTTTTTATACTTTACTTAGAAATTAAAGCTTATTTAACAAGTAATCGTAATATTTTATGTACGGCAAAATCTCATTATATATTCTTCTAATTTCCATTCTTGTTTTTCCCCAGAATGATATTAGAATTATTTCATCAGATGCTAATGCACTGGTATTTGAGTTCATGCCTCAATATACAGATTCATCAGCAATGGAATTTAACGGACAAAACTTTGTAAAAGTGTCCTTTTCCGGCGGATCATTACTTAACGAGTTTGATTTCGGCTTGCCATTGCTTGAACAAAGAGTCTTAAATATTGGCGTACCTGATGAATTCGGCTCCACATTTGAGATTCTATCCTCAAGTTATCAAGATATTTACGGGCAGATACTCCCAATTCCATCTATTATTAAAGATGGTGAATTTCCCGGTTTTGATTTTGTTGTAGCACCCGATTACTATAATTCATCTTTTAAAGAAGAGTTAATTACGTTTGGTGATTTCGGTATTGCCAGAGGTGTTAAAATACAGCCGTTTATAATTTCACCAGTTCAGTTTAATGCTGCTAACAATAGTATCAGATTATATACAAGGGTTTTGGTAAGAATTAATTTTAATGGTGGATCTGGTTTTTCTAAAACCCCCGCGGATAATTTTTTACAAGATGTATTAATCAATTTTGATGTGGCAAAATTCTGGGTAGAAGAAAAGCCCCAGAGACTTGAAAAAATTGCTTCTAACAGTGTTCTTTCTTCAGGTAGATGGTTTAAGTTTGAAGCTCCTGAAGAAGGTATTTACAAAATTACCAGAGCAATGCTTGCATCTATGGGTATCGATGCAAATAATGTTGATCCCAGAACTATAAAAATTTATAATAACGGTGGTAAAGTTCTGCCGGAAAATATCAATTTACCTAGACCGGAAGACCTGGTTGAAAATGCCATTGTTATTTTTGGCGAAGAAGATGGAAAGTTCGATGAAAGCGATTATATCCTTTTCTATGGAAGAGGTTACAGTTTCTGGGACATAAGCCCGCAGGGAACTGCAGTTCAAAGATTCCGTCATTCTTATTCAGATAAAAATTATTTTTGGATTACATCGGGGGGAACACAGGGAAAAAGAATTCAGCAAAAATCCGGATTAAATGATAATCCTGATTTTATTCAAACAAAATCAGATGCTTTTGCGGATTGGGAAATTGACCGCATAAATCTTGGTAAATCCGGCAGACAGTTTTTTGGA
>DATHSU010000502.1:0-6780 GCA_035463895.1 Ignavibacteriaceae bacterium
CTTGATGAGTGGATTCAGATTTTAGTTTTAGCAGTCCCGATGATATTGGTGATGGAGGTATTCAAGCTTATAAACAAAAGGTCGATTGATTGAATTGGTTGAAAATTTAGTAATCAAAACAGGCGTATGAAAGTGAAGTTGTTTTTATAAGTAAGGAAGAGTTGAAAGAGTTTGGTAATATCGCGTTAAAGACCAGGTTTTAAAAACAATAACTAATCTTAAGCAATAAGATTTTCATAATCACATTACTTTTTTATAAAATGCATTAGTTGCTTAGTTTAAAAAAACAAACATTGGATGAAAAAATGGAATTCATAGAACTTGCAAAGACGACACTTTCTTATCTATTCATTACCATTGCGGGTATATTCGTAATTGTAAATCCTTTAACCACAGCATTTGCTTTTATGTCCTTGACAACCCGGATGGAGGAACCGCAGAGGAAAGCAATAGCATTAAAAGCAACAAGGATCTCAACAGGTTTGTTCTTTATCTTTGCGTTATTAGGCGGAGTTATTTTTCAGTTGTTCGGAATTACTTTGGCAGCATTCCGCATTGCAGGAGGAATTATTCTTTTTGGTATTGCAATGGGAATGATAAGCAGCAGGAATGGTGAAGAAGAAACTCAAAAAGGAACAAATGGCGAAATTTCAGATGATATATCAGTAATTCCCCTTGCAATTCCTTTTATCAGCGGACCCGGTTCTATTGCAACAGTTATGATATTAACAAGCGAAGCCCCCACAATTTATCATACTGTTATTGTATTCCTTGCTGTATTATTTACTACGGTAAGCTGCTATTATGCAATGGTATATTCAAAAGTGATTGTTAAATACCTGGGTGACTCTGGTAAACAAATTATTACCAAAGTGTTTGGACTTATACTTGCAGTGATTGCAATTCAGTTTGTTATTAACGGTATCGCAAATACACTTGTAGATTTTGGTTTAGCAACTATACCCGGCATAGAACCAGGCTCGTGAGTTTTAACATTCACTTATTTGTATTCTCTGGTTTTTTCAACTTTGCTTTGCCATCTTCAATGCGTTTCTCAATTTCAATAATTTGTTTATTGATTTTATCTTTCGCATCTGATGCAGCATCCTTTAACTGACCCTTGAGTTTGTCTATTTCCTTCTGCCATTCATCAAGCTGAACCTGAAGGTTGCGTATATTCTGTTTTTTTTCAAGCATAATATTTCCTTTTAATGTAAAAAAATAATGGTATAATAATATAATTTTATGCCATCATACCACCGTCAATCGGATTTTCTGTTCCGGTAATAAAACTGCTTTGATCGCTTGCAAGAAATATGGCAAGCTCAGCTACTTCTTCGTTTGTAGCGTACCTTCCAAGCGGAATTGATTTTTCCAAACTTTGCTTTGCAGTTTCAGCCTGACCCGGTGCAAATCCTTCTTCTAATGAGCGCATCATCCTGTTATCAACCGGAGACGGATTGATGGTATTAACACGGATTTTATATGGTGCACCTTCCAAAGCAGCCGAACGCATCATACCATTAGCAGCATATTTACTTGTAACATAAGGAAGCACATTAGCGGTGCCTGATAATCCGGCCACAGACGATGTAATGATTACAGAGCCGCCTTTTTCTTTCATAAGTGGAAATACATGTCTTAGTCCGTAATAAACGCCATGAACATTAACAGCTATTACTTTGTGATAAATTTCTAACGGATATTCATCAAGCGGTTTAACAACTCCTTCTATACCGGCATTGTTGAAAAATACATCTACATGACCAAACAGTTCCTTTGCTTTGTCAGCGTAAGCTTTTACTTGTTTTTCATCAGTAACATCAGCGGTAAAAATATGTAACTTCGGGGAGTTTATTTCTGAAGCAACTTTTTTTAATGCTGCTTCATCAATATCAACCAGAAGCACTTTTGCACCCTCTTGCAGCATCATTTTTCCGGTAGCTGCACCAATTCCACCCGAACCGCCTGTTATTAAAACTATTTTATCCTTTAATCTTTTCATACGTTAATTCTCCTGTATTTTAACTGAAATATTTAATGCTAAACAATCGTATTGTGTCTTCTTCAAAGCTTTCTAATATAATTTCTATTTATAAAAATGTTTTGTTAATTCCAAAAAAAATTGATTTTTTATGATAATATGACTATATATAAAACAGATAAGTTGTTTAACGAAAATAATATAAAGGAGATGTCATGACTAAATTTGATGATTATAAAAAGAACTTGGAAGCAAAAATAGAGGAATGGAAATCAGACCTCGATGAGCTTAAGGACAAGGCTAAAGACGCAAAAGATGACGCAAAAACAAAAATAGAAGGCGAAATAAAAGATCTTGAAGCCAGTCTTGACAAAGGCAAGCAGAAGCTAAAAGACCTTGCAGAGGCAGGGGAAGATAAATGGGAATCTTTAAAGGGAGGAATTGAAGAAACGATGGAAACCTTAGCTTCCTCTTTTAAAAACATGAGAACTAAACTTTAAAAATGTTTTAAATATTTTTTAAGTATAATTGCAGCAGAAAATTAATCTGCTGCATTTTTTATGGATATAATAAATCTATCATCGCCCGATACTTATGATGTAATACTTTTTTACATTGGATTTATAATCCTTATAGCTACATTATTTCCGAGATTTCTGTCCAATTATTTAATTACTGCTCCGATTGTTTATTTGCTTCTTGCCGTTGGAGTGTTTTTTTTCTTCAAAGAAAATCCGCTGCCGCATATGGCTGATAATCCATACCTTGGAAAACGCTTAACAGAAGTAGGAGTGATTATATCTTTAACAGCCGCAGGATTAAAACTTAAAGAACCATTTGTCTGGAAAACGTGGAGATATTCAGCTCGGCTTCTTTTATTTACAATGCCGTTGACGATTACACTTGTTACTTTATTCGGATGGTGGTTTTTAGGGTTTGCACCGGCAACTGCTATGCTATTAGGTGCAGTAATTGCCCCAACAGATCCGGTTCTTGCTTCTGATATCCAAACCACACCACCAATGGAGGATGATTCTTCGAGTGTCCGGCTTGCATTAACTACCGAAGCAGGCTTGAATGACGGACTTGCATTTCCATTCACCAATATGGCCATTGCAATGGCTCTTATCGGAGTCCATCCAAATCTATGGTTTACAGATTGGTTAATAAAAGATTTCTTTTATAAAATTATTGCAGGAACAATAATCGGATTTGGAACCGGTTGGCTACTTGCAAAAATTATTTTCTCATACTCCGCTCCCAAAACACAAAGTTCCAAACTATCAGTTGGATTGCTTTCCCTCACCTTGACTTTATTTCCATACGGATTAGCGGAGATTATTCATTCTTACGGATTTATTTCTGTGTTTGTTACCGCCTGTACTTTTAGATATCAAGAAGCTAGAAATGAACAATTAAATGTTCTGCACAATTTCTCTGAGGAGGTGGAACGTGTTCTCGTTGCAGTTTTATTTACGTATGCCGGTATCTATTTAAGTCAGAGTTTTATTAACGATTTTCACTGGTATATGATTCCTGCGGCTATGCTTATTGTACTTTTCATCAGACCGTTTACAGGATATGTTAGTTTAATCGGAACAGAACTTCCTGAAAAAAAGAAGCTGATCATATCTTTTTACGGAATACGCGGCATCGGATCAGTATACTATCTGCTATATGCCTTTTATCATGCAAACTTTGAAGGTGCAAGAGAAGCACTTGCATTGGTAATGGTTGTAATTCTTCTGTCTGTTGTCGTTCACGGTTTGTCAGCCCGCACAGTTATGAAGAGGTGGGCTCCTTTTTAAAAGTGCTTCATTATATTTTGTTATTAAACCTATTTGAGGAAAGCATATTATGAAAAAAATTGTTACGGTTACAATGAACCCGGCAATTGATAAAAGTTCAAGTGTTGAGCATGTTGTTGCCGAAAGAAAACTTTATTGTAAAACTCCACATTTTGAACCGGGCGGTGGAGGCATTAATGTTTCCAGAGCAATTAAAAAATTAGGCGGAGATTCCTTGCTTTTATATCCGGCGGGTGGTCTCACCGGACAAAGACTTAAGGATTTACTTGATGAAGAGGAATTAAATCACAAACCATTTAATATTGAAAATCCAACACGTGAAAATCTGATTGTTCTTGATAAATCAACAAACCAGCAATATAGATTTGGGATGCCGGGCGCAACCTTACAAAAAATTGAATGGCAGGAAATTCTTGATGAGATTAAAAATATAAAACCAAAACCCGATTATCTTGTCGCCAGTGGAAGTCTTCCTCCAGGAGTGCCCAATGATTTCTACGCATCTCTTGCCCGTATTGGTAAGGAACTGAATATTAAAGTGGTTGTTGATGCTTCGGGTGAACCTTTAAAGCTTGCTCTTAAAGAAAATGTATTTTTAATCAAACCGAACATTCGTGAATTTAGAGAACTTATTGGTGAAAAGATAAAAGAAGAATCAGAAATAAAACAAGCGGCAAAAGAAATTGTTGAAAGTGGTCAGAGTGAAGTTATTGTTATTTCACTTGGTTCGGCTGGTGCTATAGCTGCTTCAAAGGAAGGTGTTCAGCATATAGTGCCTCCGACGGTTCATATTATTAGTAAAGTTGGTGCTGGTGATAGTATGGTTGCCGGTATTGTTTTGAGTCTGGCTCGGGATAAATCAATTAAGAATTCCATTCGTTATGGTATTGCTGCTGGTTCTGCAGCGGTTATGACGCCCGGAACGGAACTCTGTCGCAGAGATGATACGGAACGATTGTTTAAAGAAATGTAACCGTATTATTTAGTTACTGACTAATCAGGAGATGTCAATCAGCTAATGATTTACAATTAAGATAAAGTATTATATGTTAGCCAAATAAATTTTTATAAAAACAAAAGTGGGGTTCAGTACCTAGCCATTGTTCATAAGCATACTTATAAAACACAGCCATTAGCTATTGTTTACGAATGCTTGATTTAAAAGATTTAATGCTGAGTGCCTTACCCCGGGCGACAAAGATTCCAGGTAATGATCCTGTGCAAGGAATGTTATTTCTTTTTTAAGTTCAGGGTGTTTATTTGCAATCTTAACAATGAGTTTTAATGCATTAATTCTAACCGATGGAGCTTTACTAATTTGTTCCCAGATGTTCATACAAAGATCAAACAAAACACCTTCATCTTTCTCAACTAATTCCATCATTAAAAGAATTTTCAGTAATTCCCGCTGATGGCTGTCGCTTTTTGTCTTTGCAGCGTTTGCAATTCTTTTAATAAACCTTTTAATTCGTTTATCGTTTTCTTCAATTACACTCCACAACAACCATGCTGCTCTCCACGAATACGGCTGCTTGTCTGAAACTGCTAACTCAACAGCTTCTTCAAAGCATTCGGGATGGGCATTCATAAAGGCAATCATTTCATCCTTGTAGCAGCTGGTTAATGTTTTTTCTAAGGGCGATTGCATTGAATGATTGGCTTTGACAGTGAAAGAGTATTAAATAACTTAGTAAGTGCCATTATTTATGGATTATAAGATTCACAACACATGTGAGTTCTCCCAAACGGACTAAAATTTAAACTCCTTGAAAAACTCATCGTCAACATGATAAACAGTTTTGGGAATAACTCCAAGGCTTAGTTTTTCAAACATCTCCACAAGTTTTTCTCCATCAACTAGTTCTATAGGTGGCGCCCCATCTCTTCTCGCCTCTTTTTTCGCATCACTGGTAAATGAACCAGTCGTTATAATAATTCCTTTATCAGCTCGCCCTTGCATCGCACCTCTAAAGTCTCTTACTTGTGAAGCTGAAACAGCTCCCTTATAACGCTTACTCTGAAAAAGAACATTAAAGCTAACGAAAGGATTTACTTCTAAAATCCCATAACCATCAATACCACCATCGCTACTTTTGCCGGTCACTTTTACTTCTTGAAAACCAGCTTCTCTTAATAATCGTTGACATACTCTTTCAAACCCTTCGGGTGGTAACTTCAGCAAAACAGTTAATAATCCCTCATCCTGAAATAAATTTGGTTGATCCTCAACATCTTCTTTATCAGGCAAAACTTTTTTAGAAGATTGTTTGGAAAGGCGATATATTTTCCTCTGCTCTCTAATGATTGCCATTGCCTTATCCTCAGTAAGCGGCTCATCCACACTTTTTTTGGTGAGTGTCCACACTCCTCTTCCAGATGCTGATATGTAACCACTTTTTGCTAAATAAAGTCTTGCCCATTGGGCTTGATTGCGGACACGTGATTCACCATGTTTAATCGTTTCTTGCTGTTCCTTTTCACTTATACTGAGTTTATCTATTGCTAAATCAATCACTTCAGAAGCTGTACCTGAACCACCGAGATCCTTTAAGGCTTCAACAATTGGAATAAAGAATTTTAAAAATTGTGGTTTAATTTCTTTTGCCATTTTTCACCTGATCAATAGTTCTCAATTTTTAATAATCTAACAAGAAACTTAGTTCAGGATGTAATCATATTCAACAAATTCACACTTTAAAACCAAAAAGGGCATCGTGGTGATGCCCTTTAATAGCCAGTATTCAAAGATCCTGAAACAAGCCTGCCTGGCAGGCAGGCAGGTTCAGGATTCTACTATTCTTACTTCAGATCGAAGCGGTCAAGGTTCATTACTTTATTCCAGGCCGCAACAAAATCCATAACAAATTTTTGCTTTGCATCATCCTGTGCATAAACTTCAGCGAGTGCACGAAGCTGTGAATTTGATCCGAAAATCAGATCCACGCGTGTGCCTGTCCACTTAAGTTCGTTTGTCCTGCGATCACGTCC
>DATHSU010000503.1:0-7458 GCA_035463895.1 Ignavibacteriaceae bacterium
CCGTCAACAGTAATAAAATACTCGGTAAAAGAATCAGGAATGGTAGAGCTTGAAATACTGAACATACTAGGAGAAAGAGTAAAGACACTTGTAAACGATATACAACCTGAAGGCAGTTATGAAATTGAATTTAATGCAGCTACTCTTGCCAGTGGAATCTACATATACAGGTTAAAAGTAAATGACTTTGTATCAGCAAAAAAGATGATTTTGGTGAAGTGAATTTAGCCAATCAGCAAGTTAGCCCGGCTCGCCCGGGCTTTTTTATTAGAATAAAATTACCAACCTGTTTATATTGCAAATGATTAGTAAATAAATTCCCAAACTCCGGAGATAATTATGAAATTATTTAAACAATCTAAACTCTTTCTCTCACTCTTAATCATAATCATACTTTCACTCGCCTTCATTCCATCCGCACCGGATGAAGGAATGTTCCCGCTGAGTGATATCAGAAATCTGGATCTGAAATCTGCCGGACTGAAAATAGGCATCGATGAGGTTTACAATCCGGATGGAGTAAGTCTTGTTGATGCGCTTGTAAAAGTAGGCGGCTGTACCGGCTCATTCGTTTCTGAAGAGGGATTAATTTTAACAAACCATCATTGTGTGTTTGGTGCGGTGCAGGCAGCAAGTAAGGTTGAAAACAATTATCTTGAAAACGGATTTGTTGCAAACACAAGAGATGAAGAAATTCCCGCAAAGGGATTAACCTGCCGTATAACAGTTTCTTACGAAGATGTAAGTGCAGAAATTCTTGAAGCGGCTAATGAAGCTGATGATATTTCAAAACGTACAGATGCAATAAATAAAAAAATAAGAGAAATTATAAAACGTGAAGAAGAAAAAGACAGCACTATAAAAGCCGAAGTATCGGAAATGTTCGTAGGTGAGTCTTACGTTCTTTTCAGATACCAGATGATTAATGATGTAAGAATAGTATATGCACCGCCTCGCAGCATTGGTGAGTTCGGCGGGGAATCGGATAATTGGGTTTGGCCAAGACATACCGGAGACTTTTCTTTTCTTCGTGCTTATGTTGCTCCCGATGGCTCGCCGGCTAAGTATTCTGAAGATAATATTCCTTTTACTCCTAAAAAACATTTGCAGGTTAACGCTGATGGCGTTGATGAAAATGACTTTGTGTTTCTATTAGGTTATCCAGGTAGAACATTCAAGCATCAGCCGTCTCATTTTATAGTGAACCAGGAAAAATATTTACTCCCTTACATTTCTAAGCTTTACAGGTGGATGATTGATCTTTATGAAGCAAAAGGTGCAGATGATCCTGAATTCGCTTTAGAGAAAGCCACTTTAATAAAAAACCTTGCTAATGTTGAAAAAAATTACCGCGGCAAGCTTCAGGGATTAGAAAGACTTAAACTTGTTCAGAAAAAACAGAATGAAGAAAAGCAGCTTCAGGAGTTTATTAATTCAAACCCGGAGCTAAAAAGTAAATACGGAAATGTTCTGAAAGAAATTGATGAGGTTTATCAGGAAATTTTTGAAAGCGGGAGATTGCCATACCTTTTATCCTCACTTTCAAGGTTTGTTAACTATTACAGACTTGCAGAGATGTTTGTTGAATATAAGATTGAAATTCAAAAACCCGATACTGTAAGAAAATCACGATACACAGAAAAAAATATTCCTCAGTTTTTATCTTCTATTGACAATCTTTATAATGAATACCATCCGGATATGGACAAAGCTCTCTTTAAGAAAATACTAAAAGATGCTTTAACATTTCCCGAATTAAATACTGTTGGTGTCTTTAGATTTCTTTCGGAAGTTGAAGATATTGAAAATTATGTTGATAAACTTTACTCTGATTCTTTTGTTAAAAACAGCGAAGATTATTTATCTAAATTACTTGATGAAGATCTTTCTACAGAAAGTTTAAATGATCCCCTTATTTCGCTTGCACAAAAATTTTATGAATTGAATGAAAGCGAAACAGCAAAACGAAACCGGATAAATGGAAAACTTAATGTACTGCTTGCAAATATGATGGAAGTTAAACGCAGCTGGCTTGAAAAATCTTTTATCCCTGATGCAAACAGCACTTTAAGACTTACATACGGATATATACTTGGATACACACCGGCTGATGCAGTTTATTATTCACCGATCACTTCGCTAAAAGGCGTTATCGAAAAAGGAAAAGAAGAAGGTGACTACAAACTTCTGCCAAAGTTAAGAGAGTTATATAATAAAAAAGAATTCGGCAAATTCTATAATGATAAACTTGGTGATGTGCCGGTTGCTATTTTATACAATACAGATACAAGCGGAGGAAATTCAGGCAGTCCAATTATGGACGCTTACGGCAGAGTAGTTGGAGTGAACTTCGACAGAGCGTTTGAAGCAACCATAAATGACTTTACATGGAGTGCAGAATACAGCCGTTCAATCGGGGTTGATATTAGATATATCCTATGGGTAACTCAAAAAGTCGGCGGTGCGGATTTTCTTCTCAAGGAAATGGGTGTGCTTTAAGGCGAGTGCCTTAAGGTATATGGTATAGGGGAATAAAGGTATAGATCGTTTCATTTATCTTTATACCCCCTTATACCCATAAACCTAGATGTCCAAAAACTAAAGTTTATTACCCGGAGTAATAGCCACCCGCTTTTGTGTACCTTGTTTTACTAATACTACTCCACTTATTATTACGACTGCTCCTATAACTATCAGAAGATCAAGCTTCTCATTAAGTACTAACCACCCAAGAAAAACAGCAATAACAGGATTAACATAAGCGTATGTTGAAACCAGTGATAACGGAAGATGTTCAATTGCATAAATGTATGAACCATATCCGAAAATTGAGCCAACTACAATAAGATAAGCTAATGAAAGCAGTCCTTCCTCTGTATAAGATATAAAGTTTTGTTCGCCTAAAATTAAACCAAGAGTTATTTGGAGTGTTCCTGCAATTAGCATTTGAACTGAAGCACTCATAAGCGGATGAACACCTACTTTTTTATATTTTGAATAGACTGATCCGAATGACCAGGCAATCACAGCACCGAAAATGCAAAGCACTCCGAGAATGTATTCTGTTCTAAACAGATCATCCCAATCACTGCCGAAAATAAAAGTAACCCCAAGTATTCCAACAATCAATCCTAATATAATTTTGTAATTTAATTTCGGACCTGTAGGTAAGACGGATTCCATTCCTACAATCCAGAACGGAACTGTTGTAATGAGCAAAGCGGCAAGGCCGCTGCTTATCCACTGCTCGCCAACAACCACAAGTCCGTTACCAAATCCTAACATCGCAATACCCATCACAGCGATGTGTTTTAAATTTTCTTTTTTAGGAAAAGATTTTCCGGAAGCCCTGAGTATTAAAATGAAAATTGATCCGGCAATAATCCATCTTAATCCTGCAAATAACATAGGTGGAATATCTTCAACACCTATTCGGATTGCCAGATAGGTCGTTCCCCAGATAATGCAAACTGCAATCCAGGCAAAATATGCTCTGATGTTATCTTTGTTCATAATAATCTAAATTTCAGCGGGCAACTTAAGTGCATTTAGTCAAAGAGAGAAATCTATTGTGATATAAGGCAATAAACAATAACCTGCGGAAATTGAAAGATATGCCGCAATAAAAGTGTTAAATAACTTGACAAATAGGGTATGTAGGGTTATTTTTGGACTCCAATTTGGAATGCATTCCGCGATAGCTCAATGGTGGAGCATTCGGCTGTTAACCGAAGGGTTGCAAGTTCGAGTCTTGCTCGCGGAGCCAAAAACCCCAGACAAAATCTGGGGTTTTTTAGTTTTAAGCGAATAGTTGGATTACCAGAAATAAATCTAAATCCTTAAGAAAACGATTAGTTGAATAAATTAACAACCCCAATTTGATCTACGCTTACTAATTATTATTCAAGCTCAGAAAATCATTTCTTTTCTTCCGGGACGTCATGCTTAATTTTTTCCCACGCTTCCGCAAAGTCAAACTTTACAAAAGTCGGACTTTCACTATTATGACAGCTTATACAAAAATCTTCGAGGTTATCGTGCACAATCAATCCGTTGCTGATTGATAAATCTCTATCTTTCATTATCTTCATATCCTTATAAGCTGATCCGGCTCCATGACAGGTTTCACATTGAACGCCATCTTCAATTTTGAATTTCTTTCCAATCATTGTTGCATCAAGATTTGAACCGGTAACATGACATTTTAAACATTCCCACGTTTCAGCAGCCGGGTCTTTAAATCCTTTCTCCAGAGCAATTTTATTGGCTTCATCCGTTTTCAAAGTTTCAAATGCTTTTGAATGATCACTGTTTTGCCAGATAGATAACTGACTGCCTTGCTTTTCAGTTTTATGGCACATACCACATGCCTCAGCACCAATATAGGTGTATCCGCCTTGAGAAATTAATGTTGTGAATGGCAACAGAATGAATACAAGAAAATAATAATTTAAGTGTTTCATAGATCCTCCGATAATATAAATTACAAACTGTATGCATTATTATATTTTAAATGATAGTATTCAATCGGGCATTAGAATGAAAAAAGGACTACATCTTCTGGATATTTAAATCCTGCAGTATAGTGATATAATATATTGTTGACCAAAAATTCTTTTTATATCCGGAATGCAGTAAATTGATAGGAATAATACTTTTATTCGAAGAAATGATAAGAATAATTAATGTTTATTAAAAACTTTATGTTCACTTCGTATATTTTACCGCAAAATTTGAACAAACTATAATTGTCAGTAATTTTTATGCAGTAATTCTACTGAAAAGGTATAATTCACAAAAATTAACAAAGGACAAAATAAGTGAAGAATGAAATTGAATCGCGCTCGCAAAACACAATCGCAGTTTTTATTGACTTTGAAAACATATATTACTCTTCGCTTAATAATTATGGTGAAGAACCCGATTTAATGATTATAAGAAATTTGTGCGAGAAAAAAGGAGGAATAGCTTCAATACAAGCCTTTGGGGATTGGGTTCGATTCAATGATCAGATCAGCAGTCTTCAGACAAGCGGTATTCAGCCGGTCTTTACACCATTATCGCGCTCAGAAAAAAGCAGTGCCGACACCTATATCTGTGTTTACGCAATGAAGTTGTTTATGCAGAATGAAAACATAAATACTATGATCCTGGTTACAGGAGATCGTGATTTTATTCCGCTATTAAACGAACTAAGATCGCTTGGTAAAAATACTTATTTAATGGGAGTTCCCGGTTCAATAGCACGCGATCTTGTAAATGTTGCTGATGGTATTATTGAATACAGACCGGAAAAGATTAAACACCAGGAATCGAAATCATTACAAACTCCACAAAAGAAATTAAATGAACAAATACGAGATAGTGTAATCGCTTTACTCAAAAAAGAAAAACGTAAAGTTAATGTTGCAACTATCGGCATTATGATTAAGCGTGAAAATCCTTCCTTTAATCATAAAGAATTCGGTTACGAAAAACTTTCTCATTTTCTTGATGGATTTCCTGAAATAAAAATTGAGTATGATGAAGATAAACTGGTAGCATACGCAAATTTAATCAAATGATTTATTTCGTTAGTCAGACTTTTCTCAACCATTATTTTAAGAAAGTACGCACACGTATTTATTTGAACGAATAATAATATTTTCATAGATTAATAATGTGAAATAATCACGTTTTCCAGATAGTTTATTTCTTAGTTTAAATGACCAAATCACCAAAAAAAATAACGAAAATCAGGATATTACTCATAGAGGATAACCGGCTTTTGCGTGAAGGTATTACAGCTTTAATTAATAAGCAGCCAGATATGATTGTGGTCTCAACCGTTGGAAATGGCGAAAATATTCTTGAACTGGCTGGTAAACTCAAACCAAATATTGTGCTTCTTGATCTTGGTCTGCGAAGCAGGAACAGCTTATTTCTTGTAAAACTAATCAAGAAACATTTTCAGGAAACCAAAATAATTGTAATGGATCTTGTACCCTTGCAGGCAGATGTTTTTGAGTTTGTACAGGCTGGAGTTTCAGGATTCACATTGAAGGATATAAACGTAACTGAATTTCTTAGAACAATAAGAATAGTGTTTAAAGGAGCTCAGGTTTTACCACCGCACTTAACCGGCTCCCTTTTTTCTCAGATTGTTGAATATGCTGTTAACGGATCAAAACCTACTGTGCTTGAAGAATCCGTCCGTATGACTAAACGTGAACGTCAGGTTATCCAATTAATTGCCGATGGTTCTACCAATAAAGAGATTGCACAAAAACTTCATCTCTCAACACACACTGTAAAAAGTCATGTACATAATATTCTTGAAAAACTTTCATTAAGTACACGTGTTCAGATTGCAAAACATGCACATCTGTCAGAATCCTATAAAACTGCAATCGATACAACATCTCTGCTTGACGATTAATACTCTTTCCTGTTACTAAATCAGCTAAAAGATTTAATTCCTTTATCGCTCCTTTGCCTTATTGTTTGCTGCCTTGTTTCTATCTATCATAATCCCCAAAAGAACGTGTTCTGATTTCAGGAATACGAATATCTGTTTTACAGTAAATCAGATCAGAATAAACAATAAGGATAATATCATGAGCAAAGATCAGAGTATTAAGCGGGACTCAAAGAAAAAAGCAGCAAAAACTATGAAAGAAAAGAAAGCTGCTAAGAGAGATAAAAAAAATGAAAAAGGCAGTTCAGGACTCCCCATCAATGAATTGCGAAATTAAATGTTTGGAAAACAATGAATTGAAAATGAGTTCTAACAGTTTTATAGTCCACAAGTTTTCGGAATATCAATAATATGGAAAAGGTTATCGTGAAGAATTCGGAACTTGATACCAAAGAAACAGAGATAAAAACGGAAAATATTTCAACGCCAGACTCTCCCTCTGTATTCAGTAAATTCTTTTTGGAAGTATCATCGATTACAATTTTTACTTTTCGTTTTTTTAAAGAAGTAATTAAACCGCCATACGAGTTTAATGAGGTAATGAAGCAATCTTTTCTGATTGGTTATAAATCTCTTCCTTTGGTGGCTATTACCGGATTTATAATCGGACTTGTGCTAACTATTCAGTCAAGGCCAACTCTTGCAAAATTTGGATCAGAATCATTGCTGCCTGCAATGGTCGCGGTTTCACTTATTCGTGAAATCGGACCAGTCATCACGGCACTGATCTTTGCCGGTAAAGTTGGGTCTGGAATAGGAGCAGAACTCGCATCGATGAATGTGACTGAACAAATTGATGCGATGCAGGTATCAGACAATAATCCATTTAAATATCTTGTTGTTACAAGAGTTGTTGCTGCAACATTCATGCTCCCGATACTGGTAATTCTTGCTGATGCTTTTGGTTTATTAGGATCACTTGTTGGTGTTAACATACAAGGAGATGTTAGTGCTTACTTATTTTTTTCTCAAATTTTTCAAAGTCTGGAATTTGCGGATTT
>DATHSU010000504.1:0-2003 GCA_035463895.1 Ignavibacteriaceae bacterium
TTTTAAGCTCCATATCATACAATCTTTCTTTGAGTACTTTCATAGCTTTAATACGATTCTTTAGCTGCGTTCTTTCATCCTGGCATTGTACAACTATTCCTGTTGGAAGGTGAGTCATTCTGACCGCGGTTTCAACTTTGTTTACATTTTGTCCACCAGCTCCACCAGCACGGAAAATATCAACCTTTATATCGGCAGGATTTATATCAACTTCAACATCTTCAGCTTCCGGAAGCACAGCAACAGAAGCTGCCGAAGTATGAACCCGTCCGCTTGCTTCGGTTTCAGGTACACGCTGGACTCTGTGAACACCAGATTCGAATTTTAAGTCTCCAAAAACATTATTGCCGGTAATTGAAAAAACAACTTCTTTCAATCCGCCCAATCCCGTATCATTCATATCTATAATCTCATAATTCCAGCCGCGGATTTCAGCATAGCGTGTATACATTCTGAAAAGATTACCTGCAAATAATGCCGCTTCTTCACCACCTGTTCCGGCACGTATTTCCATTATAACACCCTTATCATCATTCGGATCTTTAGGAAGAAGTAAAACCTTTATATCATCTTCAAGCTTTTCTTTTTCCGCTTTCAGTTCTTCCAATTCTGTTTCCGCCATTTCAATCATTTCAGCATCTTTTACAGTTCTGATAATCTCTTCATTACCTTTAATGTTCTTTAATACAGAGGAATAATTATTAAAAACATTTATAAGCCCTTCAAGATTACTTCTTTCCTTATTCAGATTTTTAAGCTTTTCATAATTATTTGTATATGCGGGATCAGAAAGCTGACCGTTTATCTGGTCATATCTCGATTTTATTTTCTCAAGCTTTTCTAATAAATTCATTTTGTATCTCTAAATTTGGAATGCAAATATATAAAAGCATAAGCTAATTTAAGAACTAAAATAAGGATTGCTAATGAGTACACAATTTGACAAACAAACTTTTGAAAACAATTTCAGAGTCACTTACCTGATTTTCTTTGCTCTGGCTGCGGGTCAACTGCTGATACTTGTAATGTTCCTTTTTTTAATTAATGGTGTTGAAATACAGGATGACAACCCAATTGATAACATTTTTACATTTATTGTTCCACTGGTTGGTTTGACCACTATGTTCGCATCGAAAATATTATATACTCAAAATATTTTGAAGATACAGCAAACTGATACCATTACTGAGAAATTAATGAAATACCGTTCCTTCAAAATTATTTCCTGGGCAATTCTCGAAGGGGCTGCATTATTCAGTCTTGTTGCATTTTTTCTAACTGCAAATTACCTTTATGTTGCAGTGTTCATATTTGTGTATGGATTTTTTCTATTCATAAGACCGTCTAAGGAAGGTTTTGTTATGGATATGCAAATTTCCGGACCTGTTAAAGAAACCATTTTAAGGACTTAAAATCGAAAGAACTATTTTGGTTAATTATCTGTTTAATAGTCATAAGTTTATTCTAAATAAGTTTTTTAATATTGAGAAAATTGATTCATTAAGTGAAATTATAAACAAATGAAAAAATTTGAAATTCCGCATTTTTATAAGAGTTCATTCATAACAAGAATTAAGAATTCGCGTAAAGATCTTGATCCGCGTAAAAAAGATTTTACACCGACTTTACTGGATTTTGGTCCTGTTAGATTTTATCTCGCACGACATTTTGGATTTTGTTACGGTGTTGAGAATGCAATAGAGATAGCATACAAAACAATAGAAGAAAATCCCGGTAAAAGAGTTTACCTGCTTAGCGAAATGATTCACAATCCCGGAGTTAACTTCGATCTTGAAAAACTTGGTGTTAAGTTTTTAATGGATACATCCGGTAAGCATATTATTGATTGGAATAATTTAACCAAAGATGATATTGTAATTATCCCTGCATTTGGAACAACGCTTGAAATTGAAAAAAAAATGAATGAACTCGGAATTGATCCATACAGGTATAACACAACCTGTCCGTTTGTGGAAAAAGTATGGAACAGAAGCGAGCAGCAT
>DATHSU010000505.1:0-21561 GCA_035463895.1 Ignavibacteriaceae bacterium
AATGCTGAATTCAATACCATAGAACAAACTGGGATTTCTCAGCTCTTCGGCTATGTCTGTCGGGTCGTAAGTTCTTTGATATCTTCTCACTGCAGAATCATCTAAAAAATTATTGACATAAAAAGATATTTCAGCACCTCTTAACAATGATTTGCTGATATTAAGATTTAACAACCACTTTACATATTTGAATTTAATTGTCTGATCGAATAGTCGGGCAAGTTTTGCATTTTCAGTTAATAAATCGAAGTCAACCGGCTTTAACTGAAAATTCTGGGTACGCTCAAGAAGCGCCTGCTCAGCACGAAAGGTTACCCACAACCCGATTGTAGGATGAGTATATTTAATGAAATAGTTTAAAAGTATTTGATCACGCCATCTGCCGCTTGAAGGATAGAAGAATCCAATTAAGGTATCTACAGGCATGCCGGGAACAAGATAATTCGGATAATTACCTCTTGCAGGATCAGGATTAGGATCATAGGACAAAGAATTACTCCACGATTTCATAAAATTATATGAGCCAACCAAACGAAATTCCATATTCAACGGTTTTATCTGAGCGGTATTTACAGAGAACTCAATTCCTTTGCTTTCATTCCATGCAAGATTCTGTGATAGGTTATAAGTGTTAACATAATATACTTTGGCTATATCATCCTGGGTGACCGGAATGAATACGGGGATGGTTTGACTTGAAGGTCCATTATTTCTTTTTTTATAATAAGCTGAAAGAGTTACTCCCATCAGTCCAAAGAATTTATGATCGTAAGCAACTTCTACTTGACTTTCCTGATATCCCTTCAATTCAGGAACTCTTCTGTCAAACCGTAAATATACATTTTTTTCCTGTACCGGATCTCTCCAGGTGAAAACTTCCGGCGGCGGATAGATTGAACTCATTGGCGGTGATTTTGAAGAAGTCCCGGCACTCATTCGTACCTGATTGAAATCAGTGATATAAACAATTAAGTTCATTCGTGGATTGAAATATGTTCCCTGATGCGAGTCAATAATATTACCGTCACCCCAGAAACCTTTTAAGTTAAATTTATATGGGCGATACATCTCATAACGAAAACCCAGGGAGAGTTTAAAGTCCAGGCCCAGCTTACCGGCAATAACATCTTCGGCATATATGCTGGCAAGAATCTGTCCCGGTATATCATCAAATCTGTATGGAATTTTCCCCGATTCCGCTCCGTAGTAATTAAATAATGTATCGATAATAAGTCCTTCACCGGTGTTAGCTTCATATTGTATATCACTTCCGATCAGGAATTTGTGGATGAAGGAACCTGTGAAGTAAATTGAATTATGTTCAAGTCTCCCTCCTGAAGACCATTCATTTCCTTTTGTTTCAACCTTTCCAATATAAACCGAGACTGTATCACCTGTAGGAAGAATTCTAATATCCGATTGAATTAATCTGGACCTCATCGAATTTTCACGCCGGTATGTAAGAAATAAATTATATTCAAGGTTCGAAACCTCGGAAGGGAATTTATATTTTCCCCACGCAGAATAACCTAAAGTAAAGCCGCGATTGTAGTTCCTTGTCTGCCATACATCACCTTTAGGAGCCTCTTCATCAAAAATCATCTGACCGAAAAATTTATTATTTACAGATAGAGCATCATCAAGAAAATTATTGGCAAATACTGTTTGCCCTGTAAGCCTTACATACTCATCTCCGGTTTTGCGTATGTCCCGTTCACTTTCCGCAGCATTGAAATTATATGATAGCCCCGTGCTTCCTAATACAAACCCTCCGCCAAAATTTGCTTCCCGGGTGTCAGGATTGTTTTTTATTTTAACCCTGTTTGGTTGGGTACCGATTCTGGTCCTGACATTAATAATCCCTGCTGTAACATCTCCATATCTTACCGATGGTAATCCGCTGACAACTTCAATCGATTCAATATTATCTGCCGGAATAGTTCTCAGATCAACACCTCTTCCTAAATTGGAGGCACCTGTTTGAGACGAAGTGAATCTTTCAAATTGTAAATTAGCGTTGTTTGAAAGAGGCACGCCGTCTAATATTACCAGGGTTCCAAATGCAGAAAGTGCATCAGCCTGATCTCCGCGAATCGCAATTTGACTTGTCTTACCCAAACCGGGATTTGTTGTTTTTTGTACACCCGGAACGAGGTCTAAAACATCTCCAATACTTGAAGCCTGAAAGTGTTCTATTTCAGCACCGGTGATTACGGTCTTTGAACTTGCATCGCGTGGAATTAGTTCAGTTGTTGCTACCACTTCTATACCGCCAATCTGGAAGGAAACCGACTCAAGTGTAAAGTTAATTTCCGTTATTTGTCCGGCTTTTACTATAATACTCTGTGATGCCTTTTTATAACCTACAAATGAAACCTCAACGGTATAAACACCCGGCTGCATTTTCCTAATAAGAAACTCGCCCTTTTTATTTGTTGCACACCCTAACTGAGTTTCCTTTATGATTACATTCGCCCCGATAAGCAGTTCACCGCTTGTATCTTTAACCCTTCCTTTAATTACTCCGGTTTTTTCATCAATCTTTGTTTTCTTGCTTAAAATGATTTTACCTTTTTCAGAAATCAGATAATCGATATCATAACTACTAAAAAGTTCATCAAGAATATGCTTAAGCGTTACATCCTTGAAGGAAAGATTAACTTTTCTATTCGGAAGGATATTGTCACTATAAATCACTTTGAGTGATGTAATAGCTTCCAGTTTCTTTAGAACAGCACTTAGCAGCTGATTACTAAATTCAACAGTAATCGGCTGGTTCAAATATATATGAGAATAACTTCCTTCCTGATCTAATGAATAGATACTAAGTCCGGCGGGTAATAAGGAAGTCTCGTCTTTCTCCAGATTTGCCTGGTCAAACTCTTCAAACTGTGAATAGGTTTGATGAAAAAATAATAATATTATTATAAGAATTCTGAATATAAAACCCATGTAAAATGTTCCTCGTAAATAGAATCAGATTTACTAGTGAAATATTTTGAATAATTTTAATTCGAGTATTATGTCTATCTAAGAATGATTAACTCAAAAATTTATATTCTAATAAATGGTAATATTTCGTCCGTCCTTTTTGATAGATATATCCAGGGCTAATTCCATATTATCTAAAACTTCTTTAATTGATTCAGCATCAAAAAGTCCGGTAAGCTTTTTATTCTCAGCTTTTTTATCGACAATCTTTATATTAACATTATAGAATAATTCTAGTTGTTTAGCTACTTCAATTAAAGGGGTCCCCCTGAATGAAAGTTTGTTATTTTTCCATGCCAGAACATGACTTAAATCAACTATCTGTGGATTCGAAATATGGCCATCCTTTTTAAGGAAAACCATTTCGCCTCTTTGAACAAGGATTTCTTTTTTGTCAGGTGAAAGTATTTTAACACTTCCCTCAGCAACGACGACTTTCAAATTATTATTCCTGTTAAACATATTGAATTCAGTTCCGGTTACAATAGTGGATATATCGCCGGACATAACTATAAAGGGCCTTGTAAAATCAGGTTCAACACTGATATATGCTTCACCGAACAACTGAATTCTTCGCTCTTTTTTATCAAGTTGAACAGGATATACAATTTTACTTTCAGAGTTTAAGGTGACTGTAGATCCATCCTGCAATGTTAATGTTGTGCGCTGCCCCTTGTTAGTTTTTATTTCATTGTAATTGATAGAAACAGGTTCAATTTGTAAATTTTGATCGTTCGGGGTTCTTGACACATAGTAGTTATTGTAAACAAGAAAAACGGAGAGACCGATAATTAACAAAGCTGCAATACGTATCAGCCATACATTATCCTTTGGGAATCTTCTTGAATCACATTTTGACAGGGGAGTTGGAATGTTTGAGTGAAGTCTTAATTCAGAAGGTATATAATTCCTGTCGGTTTCTTGAAAATTAATTTTTGAGATAAAGTTCTCAATTTTTTCCCATTGTATGATTGGATCGGGAGGATGGATTGTGCTAGTCTGCGAAAACATATCCCATAGTAAAGCCACATTGCTGAATTCGTCTTTGTTTTCATCTGATTCGGCAAACCATTTTTCAAAGTATTCGTGCTCTTCCAAACCGGTTTCATTTTTAATGACTTTTACTAAAAACTGAGAGTCGACTTTTGTATTTGTTTTCCGCTTCATAGAAAAATAGCTTTTATACTATAAATACACCCAGGATGGAAAAAAGTACTATTCAAAAAAATTAAGTCGGATAAACATTGTTTGACAGATGTAATCACTTGATAGCGAACAAAACTCAGTAATGCGAGAAAAAATTTTTCTTGTTTGATTAGACAAGATGAGAAGACAATCTTTTCTTTAGTACTGATATGGCTTTATTCATTTGATTCTTTACTGTCTGTACAGAAACCTGCATAATCCCGGCAATTTCAGAATAATCAAATCCTTCGAATCTGCTCAGGATGAAAGTGGTTTTACACCTTTCAGGCAGTTCATTTAGAGCTTTTTGAAGATCATCGATTATAAAATACCTGTCATATTCTTGATCAGGATAAAGGACTAAGGAAAGATCATCAACGCGGTGAAAAGTATTGCTGGATATCGAATGGTTTCTTGCCAGATAATTGATAGCAAGATTGCGGGCAATTTTATATAGATAGGACTTTGGGAAAAGTGATGAATTTATTTGGTTTCTGTTTGTCCAGAATTTAATGAATGTATCCTGTGTAAGATCATTGGCGGCATCTTTATCACATAAATACCGATATAAAAATCTGTAAATCCCTGGTTGAAAAAGGAAGAAGAATTTCTTAAACGCTTCACAATCCCCGATTTTGATTTTTCTCACCAGGATATCAAAATCATCAGTGGTTAGACCGGATGATTGATTTATAGTATCCGTTTCCATTAAAGAGCCATAAGAATTATTCTTAGTAATTGTTAACTAGCCCTAACGTGATTGAAATTAGTATGAAAGCCCCTAAAAATTTTGTAGAGTTAATTCAAACCTAAATCGAAAGAGATAAATATCCAAAATTTCAAAGAAAATAATTTGTCAGATTTACGGTAGAAAACGCCAAAATAATTTGCGAAAGGGAATTCTATTTTTACTGAACATCTAGCAATCTCTTTATTAACATTATAGATGGAATTAACTGATGTAGTTAAGTTCTTCCATCGATTCTTGATTTAATTTCGGATGATGTAACAGAGTGAATATCCGGCAAGGAATAAAGCTATACTTGATAGAATACCACAAAGCCGATGGGGGACGCCGGAAGATTTGATGGGAATAGTTGTGTTTCTTGATTCACCTGCATCTGACTATTTAAATGGTACAGTAATAACCGTTGACGGCGGATGGATAGGACGTTAATAATTATAAAATTATATTTGTTTTTTTAGAAGCCTGTGAGAAATGTCTCCCAGGCTTTTTATTTTTAAAGTCGATCGGATTCTCTGCTAATTGTTACTTGCTAGCGTCATCCTTCTCAAATTAATCTGCATTATCTGAGATGCAGTCCATTTCCTTATATTCTTGCTGAGACTCATCATCGTCTCAGCTTCCCGCATTTCCTCACTAAAATACCAATAGTAAGTTCTGTTACCCTTTTCTCTTTCGTTATAGTCAAATTCATCCCCGCACCAGTTTCTGAAAGTCATAAGAACTTCTGGGAAAAGGAAGGCTTCATTGATTGTAGTATCAGAAAGTGTAAGTACTATCTGATATAAACTGTCGTTATCATCAAAAAAGTATTCAGTTGTTTGCAGGGGCCAATTTATAAAACAGTCGCCTCCCTGGCAGATTATTGATCCCGGCTCATCTTTTACAATCCAGAATCTGCTATAAGCTGAATATCCGTTTTCAATTTCCTGCCGTGTATAGTTCAGATAATCGAAATCAATTTTAGTTAAATGCGGATTTTGTACGTATATCAGCTTTGAAAAAAACAAAGAGTAACTTTTTCATTCTATGGTTCTAAAAATAATTATTCTTGGTGCATAAATAGATTAAGAAATATCAACCGGTATATTTATTGATATAACTGTAGATATATCTAAGACTGTTTAGAAAATAAGTTTTTGTATAACACAATTTCCAACAGCTTCTGTAATTACAATTTAAATTATATTTAATTATTTTTAACTATGACTAAATTTTTGAGTAACAGTCGCTTACATAGTAGAATTCTGCTCGTCCTGCTTACGGCATGTGTCGGGTTCATTCTGTCATTATTTTTCTTTAACCAAACACCTGTTTCTTTTGTTAAGCTGATTTTTCAGAAGGCAGGAATTGAAACAGAGTTTTATGATACAACCGATCTGTACATTTTTTCAAAACCCGCTGATCATATGGATATTTTAAATGAAATTTTGGAAGTTGTTGAAAAATCAGGTACGGGCTTAATCCCGGGAAACGATGCGGGTCAGGATGTAACGCAACAATTCAGGAGCTATGCCGCTAATGCAGAAAATTTTGCTAATCTATCCAACATAGTTGCTACATGGGATAATAAATATCTGGCCTTTAATAATAGCAAGCTCTTTTTATTTCAAATTGAGGGTAAAAAATTTATTTAAGAACTTTGAGTGTGCCGGGAATTGAAAAAATTGAATTTGCATACATATTTAAAAGCGGAAATATTATGTTTTGTGATAATAAGAACGCATATTATTCGCACGATAATTTATTAACCTTTTACAAATCCAATATTCTGGATGTAGATGGCAATCAGTACACAGCAAATGATCACGGTAACTTTTTTAGTTTATGCATTGATGACCGGCAAATAATTAATGGTAAAGAAATAAGGGTTTGGGGTAATTATACAAATTATGGCAAATGGCAGCCCGGTGTGAGTAGATCTGAACAAGTACTTGTTTTTTACACAATTGATGAGGGTGTGACAATTAAAGTAGCTTACAAGTTTGGATTTTCGCAACCGGTACTTTCAAGCCGCCATGTTCACGCTGTCAATATGTGTCCTTGGGATAATTCATTTTGGGTGCAAAGTGGTGATGGCGTTAATGAATGTCATTGGATGCAAGGAAAATATGATTGGGAAAACGATACCTGGAATTGGAATTTAGCAGCTTCCGGTGATGAATTATCTTTTAGTAAATCAACTGGATTTGTTTTTCACAATGATTTTGTCTTTTGGTCTGATGACAGCAGTGATCCTGAAAAGCATGGTATTTGGAAAACGCCCTATTTAAATCTGGTTAGTCATAATGTTGACACTTTGTTATTTGAAAATGTATTTGATCTTGATAAAGAAATAGCAATGTTAGTTGGAAATAGGGAAGGATTTATGATTGCCTCCCAATACTTTAAATCTGCAGATAAAAGATATAAGGTCTTCATCAGTAATGATGCTGGATTAACCTGGCAGACGATTAGTACATCTTTCCAAATTGCAAATTTACATCCGCCTAATAAGTATGGTCATATTTTGGGTAATTATTTCATAAACCAGGAAACATTTGAAGCAATGCATTATTGGAATATGTGTCACCATCTATCCTGATAAACTGGTATTTGACCAATACGAATACATTAAAGAGATAGTAAAAGCAAACTCAAATAGTAATACTGTTTTCATAATATTTTATCCAAAATCTGCCTGAATATAGTAAAATTTTCAGCATCTAAACTTCGCTATCTGAATTCCAGAGACTGTTAACAAAAACTATAACTTATTAATGTCTTTATTTTCAACTAAAAGTTATATAATATTTTAATATTACTTGTAAGAAAAAATGGAATTTTAAAATGAAAATACTAGTTTTTATTTTATTAGCTTTAACTATATCGTGTAGTAGTCAGGAAAAAGTCTATCAATCAGTCTTTGAAGAAGCATTTCCAAATCTTAATTTCGAACAGCCAGTTGATATCCAATCACCCAAAGATGGATCAAACAGATTATTCGTTCTTTCACAACCCGGCATCATTTATGTTTTTGATAATGATCAGAACACAAAGCAAAAAGAAGTTTTCCTTGATATCCGGGGCAAGGTACTCTTCGGCGGGGAACAAGGACTGTTAGGCCTTGCATTTCATCCGGACTATATAGAAAATGGATATTTTTATCTGGATTATACAACAAACAATCCAAGAAGGACTGTAATATCAAGATTTAAAGTCTCTGCGAATGATCCGTCAAAGGCAGATCCTGAAAGTGAACTTGTACTGCTTGAAGTTGAACAGCCTTATTCAAATCATAATGGCGGACAGATTTCTTTTGGGCCTGATGGATATTTTTATATCTCTCTGGGTGACGGCGGTTCGGGAGGCGATCCATTGAATGCAGGTCAGGATTTAACAATGCTTCTTGGAAGTCTTCTAAGAATTGATGTTGATAATGCATCAGATGGCAGAAACTATGCTATACCTGATGACAATCCGCTCAAAGGTAACAATGAAGGATTCAAGGAGGAGATCTATGCATACGGCTTAAGAAATGTTTGGAGATTCAGCTTTGATAATCAGAACAGATTGTGGGCTGCCGATGTTGGTCAGAATAAATGGGAGGAGATAAACCTGATTGAAAAAGGAAAAAACTATGGCTGGCGGATAATGGAAGGCAAACATTGTTTCAATCCGGAAACTAATTGTGATACAACAGGTCTGGTTTTACCTATCTGGGAATATGGACACAATGATATGGGAGGCTATTCTATAACAGGCGGTTTTGTATATGAAGGCAATTCAGTACCTTCATTAAAAGGAAAATACATCTTCGCGGATTATGTTGTAGGCAAAATATGGTCACTCGATTATAAAGATGGTAAAGTAACTAATAAACTTCTTGCACAGACAAATCACCTGATATCCACATTTGGAGTTGACCAGAATAACGAATTATACTTTGCAGATCATAACAGCGGAAAGTTGTATAGATTTGTATTTCGGGAGTGAAGAATTATAATCGATTAATATCTCAACAGTACAGAATTGTATAAACTATAAACAATACTAAACTGATATGAAAAGGTTCCGCTTTCGTCATTAAATATAAATTTATAATTGTCAATAGTTTTTTTAAGCAATTAGTTTTGCCAAACCATCCCTTACAGCCCATCCTAAAAATTAAAATAATAGTTAACCAGAGCTATTGGAATATTACAAAGACTTTTTTTAACTTGGTATAGAGGAAGTTCTACAAAATATGATTTTCGATTGATGCAATGAATGTCACACTATCCAAATAATTTTTAATGTTTTAGCTTATTACTCTATACGTTTTCGCAGTAGTATATAATTTTTTATTATTTGTCTGGACTCTCAATTCTGTGACTCACGTGGCGAAGCTATATCCAACCCAAAACTTTATTTTTTTAACAAAATCAGTGGTAATACATGATTCTGGAATTAACTGTTACCAAAAAATCAGAACCCGATTATTCTGAAAAGCTAAGCTTTAACAGGTTCCCGGTTATTATTGGACGTGAAGAAAAAAATGATGTTATTCTTCAGGATCCGTTTAAAGTAGTTTCACGAAAACACGCAAAAATTGTTAACACCGAAGGTATACTCCAGTTAGTTGATCTGGAATCAGCTAATTTCTCCTTCTTAAACGGAGAGAGAGTTATACCAAATGAAGAGAATGCTATTAAATCCGGTGATGTAATCAAGATAGGCGAGTATGAATTAATTATTGAACTTGTACAGGAAAAAGAACAGGTTTTTGATGACGATCAGAAAACAATGGTGTTCTCAAGCCCGTTTGCCAGCGATGTATCGGCTGTTTTAGAAAGCATACAGAATCTTTCAGTTAAATATGCTTTTGATGATACACCGGGTAAATCGGATATGTTAAGATTGTCGATTCTACAGTCTTTCAGTTCTTTTGAAAAAAATGATGTTGGTAAAATGATTGCCGAGTATTTTTCAGAACATTACCTGGACCGACCAAAAAAGATAATCCCAAAACAACCCGAAAATAAAAGCGAAGCTAAAATTCAAGAAGTTCCAAAACAGGAACAGCAATCATTTATCCGTCAAACCAAACAATCTGATTCTGCCGCATTGTCGCCTGATTTTGTTTTTTCTTCGCATTTTTCTAATGTTTCAGATATACTTATTGAAACATTTGCTTCTTTAATACAGGGCTTCCTGCAGTTCAGACAGGAGTTTTTCGGTGTAACTATTTATCACACAATGCCGGTCGGTTCATTAAAAGAGCTAAAAGAATTCCTTTTCACACCCGACATTTCTCCCGAAGATGAAGCGAAAAGAATTACGCTGTTGAAAGAAGAAACTCAAAAACTGATGACACACCAGATTGGATTGCTTGAAGGTTACCGGACTTCTATCACTGAGGGAAGCAAGGGTCTTTTACAGAGTCTGGATCCAATAATAATCGAAAAGGAAATGCAGCAGAAAAGTCAGCAAGCTGGCGGACTGAATATTGGAAAAGTGCTGCCATTTACACAAAAAACAAAAGTTTTGGATGCTATTAAAGAGAATTATTCTAAGTATATGTCTGACTTATATCACGTAGAAAAAAAATATTTCAGACCTGCTTTTATGAAAGGATATCAAAAAAGAATTTCAGCATCGCAACAACATAATGAATATTAGAAATTTTATTACCGGAGATATTATGAAAAACATATTCTTACTCTCTGTACTGTTTTTTACTTTACAATTAACCGGTTGCGGAGGCGGACCTCAGACATTTAATCTAAATCTGCATTGTAATGAAAACTGCAACAATGATAATGCAGTGGTTATTAAAATCTATCAACTGAAAAATGCCGAAAAATTTCGTCATGCAAGCTTTGAATCTCTAATGAGAAATCCTGAAGAGTTTCTTGGTGATGATATTATACCAAATTCTAAAATTGAAAAATTGATGGTTCCCGAGGAAACACAGGATTTTAATGAAGTGGAAATAAAAAATGACGCCACTTTTATAGCTATTATCGGGGATTTTTACTCACCCGCTACCGATGGCTGGAAACAGATTATTCCGATTGATTCTGATTTAAGAAACGTTAAAGTTACTGTTCTGGAGACTTCATTATCTGTTGTAATTGATAATTAACTATCACCGGAATAATTTTTTTCACATACTCAAAATATCAGGGAATTTGGTAACACAATGAAAATGCAGAAAGTTATCTGGTTCGAAGGTATGAAGCTTGATCCGCACCATTTTCAACAGGCGGACAAGTACAATCAGTTCTTATTAAATTCAAGAATCAATACTCTGAATCCTAATTACTGGGGATTAAAGGAACTTCAGGTTGATTTGGCTGCGCTTTCTGGCGGAAATTTTGGACTAGTGGTTTGTACCGGTATTATGCCGGATGGTTTATCCTTTAATATGCCTAATAATGACCCTTTACCCAAAAGCAGGTCGTTTGAAGAATTGTTTTCTGCAACATCTGAAAAACTTGATGTTTTCATTGCCATTCCTATTGAGAGTCCTGCCGGAAATAATTGTCAGATTGAAAATTCTGCGAATAACAACACGCGTTTTTCAATTCAGAATATTGATTTGCTTGATTACAACACCGGAATGAATCTTAGAACTGTTGGCGTTGGCAAACCAAATTTCCAGTTTAAGTTTGGAGATGAATCATTAAATGACTTCAGCTCTATAAAAATTGGTGAAATAATTCGCAGCTCGGATGGCAAATACACACTTGATAAAACATATATTCCTCCCAGCATTTCGATTTCAGCATCAGAGGTTTTATTAAATCATATCCGCGAAATATTAAGCTCTCTGGTTTCAAAAAGCAAAGAGCTTCGCAATCAGGCAAGCATTCAAAAACCCGAACTTTCAATTATTCAGGTTGAAATTCTTTTAATGCTTCAGTCAATTAATTCAGTTATTCCTCTCTTAAATTATTACTACTCATCTAAACACATCCACCCGGAAAACTTATACGTGCTATTCCTTAACATTGCAGGGCAGCTTTCTACTTACTCTAATATGGGAGTAAAGGCCGGAGAATTCCCTAACTATGAGCACAAACACCTTACAGAAATATTCGATCAATTGGTTACTGAAATAATTAATATGCTTAATGTTCAGAAAACTTTGGAACGAAGAGATATTATAATCCCGTTAAGGAAACAAGCCGATACGCTTCACATTGGTCAATTATCACCAAACCACCTTACAGGTCAATTTTTTATTTCTGTAACCGGTGATTTGCCCGAAAAGAAAGTAATTACAGAACTACCAAAGAATATTAAGATTTCAGCATACGAAGAAATATTCGCAGTTCATCAGGCTGGTATTCAAGGTGTTACAATTGAATACGTTGCCCGCCCGCCTTCCGGAATATCAATAAATGAAAAAGCACATTATTTTAAAATTAACAAAGATGGAAGATTCTGGGAAAAAATTACGACTAAGAATAATATAGCCTTCTTTATAGCATCGGAGTTTAAAGCGTTACAAATTGAGTTAGTTGTTCTTACTTAATTAGGTGAGATAAATGGATTTTAGTATCGGTTGTCCTTCAACTCATACAAATAATGACATTCTGATTTTTAATTTAAATTAATTAAAAAGAATACACACCAGTTCCTTTACAACACACACCAAATTCCTGATAAGGTATAGCAAACTATTTTTGAAAAATTAAAGAAGTCAAAATGAGTAATCCGCAAAAAGAAAAAAGAAAAAATATTGCTGATCTGTCATCTGAAACTCTTATGCTTATCCTTCAGCTAAGAGCAACAAACAATTATGGTGATGCATCAACTTTAAAATCACGTGTAAGTGATTTATTCGACAGATTTGAAAGAGATGCCAGAGCTGCAGGCATTGACAATGAAAAAGTAAGGTATGCAAAGTTTGCACTTGTTGCCTTTCTTGATGAAACAATAATAAGTTCATCCTGGGCGCAGAAAGATGAATGGTTAGCCGAACCAATGCAGATAAAACTATTTGATACTTTTAATGCCGGTGAAGAGTTTTTTGATTTTCTCCATCAGCTTAGACAAAGATCAAGTGTTAATGCCGATATACTTGAAGTGTATTATTTATGCCTCGCCCTGGGTTTCAAAGGAAAATACCAGCTTCAATCCCCTGAAAATTTGCGTAGAGTAATTGATGATCTGAATCTGGAACTTCACCGCGAAATGTATTCTTCTATCGATGCATTATCTCCAAATGCTAAGCCCAAAGACATATTAATTCAAGCATCAAGCAGCGGACTTCCAATCTGGGTATTCCCCGTTGCAGCAGTTATTATTTTTCTAATTTTTTATTTTATAATGTCAGCATCAATTTCAAGTTCCACATCAGATGTTGCCGAGATGTTAAAAAACCTTATTTCATAAATTAATTCTTAGCAAAAAAATAAAAACAAAATGCCGTCATTTAAAAGTTTATTTAAACCCCGAAATATAATCTCGCTTGTAGTGGGCCTAATACTTCTCTTTCTTATAATATTTGTTGGGCAGCATCTGGGCGCTTCCTGGATGATACAGGTAATAATAATAGTTTTCTTTTTATTGATTGGTTTGATCTTCTTTCTTTTCAAAAAGATGAAGGATGCACAAAAGTCTAATAACATTGAGCAATCAATAAGTAATTCAGCTGATTCACAGACGGCAAGTTTAAGTCCGGAGAAACGAGCTGAGATTGAACAATTTAAAAAGCAGCTCGAAGCGGCAATAACTTCACTAAAGAATTCAAAAATTGGGAAAGGCAAAACCGGCAAAGCTGCTCTTTATGCATTACCATGGTATATGATAATAGGTCCATCAGCAGCTGGTAAAACAACGGCAATACAAAATTCCGGGCTGGAATTTCCATTCGGCAGAGATGGTTTCAGAGGAGTAGGCGGTACAAGAAATTGTGATTGGTTCTTTTCAACTAAAGGAATTTTTCTTGACACAGCAGGAAGATATGTTACTCAAACTGAAGACCGTGTTGAATGGCTGGCTTTCCTTGAAACATTAAGAAAGAACAGGAAGAAAAGACCAGTAAACGGAGTAATAGTTGCTCTGAATATTGATGAAATAATAAGTTCAGAAAACGATAATCTTTATAACCATGCTAAAGCAATCAGGCAGCGTATTGATGAACTAATTGAAAATCTCGGTGTTAACTTTCCGGTTTATTTTATGTTTACCAAATGTGATTTAATACAGGGTTTTGTTGATTATTTTGGCGACTTCAGTGAAATTGAACGATCACAGATTTGGGGAGGAACTCTTAATGCTCAGCAGCAGCAAAGTACTGATCCAAAAGGTGTTTTTGAATCTGAATTTAAAATACTCGTTGATAAAATATTCAACATAAGAACAATAAGACTCAGCAGTCCGTTGAAGCGTGAACAAAGAAGAAAAGTATTTTTATTTCCATATCAATTCCAGTCATTACAGAAAAAATTAATCTATCTAATGGGTGAGGTCTTTCAGCATAACCCTTATCAGGATAATCCGATTTTCCGAGGGTTCTATTTTACAAGCGGAACGCAGGAAGGTGCTCCGCTAGATCTGGCAATTCGAGAAATTGCAAAAAAGTTTAATCTGCCTCAAACTGTGCAGGAAGAAGAGCCCGAAGTTGTAGAAACCAAGCATTACTTTATAAAAGATTTTCTAAATGATATTGTTATTGGAGATCAATACTTTAAAACCGGACAAACGACAGGTGCTGTTAGACAAAACAGCACATTAAAGTTAGTAACAGTTTCTGTTTCTGCTTTTTTACTGGTTTTATTTTCACTTTTTACTTTCATAGGATACAGCGGAAGCAGCGATGCTTTAGATAAAATATCTGATACCGCAGCTAAATTTAAAAATATAAACTGGAGCGGTGATCTGCTCGGTAATTTTACCGAAGCCGAAAACTTAAGAGGGTTAATAGAAAAGATCGAAAAAGGTAAAGCCAACGAGGCATTTATAAGCTTTGGAATGGATCGCAGCAAGGAAACTCTAGAGTATTTAAACAAGCTCTATCTGGAAAAGACAGAAGGATTCTTTACAAACAATGTATATAATGAGTTGGTTTTTCATCTTAATAATTATGCAAACGGTAAAGACTATCCCGGTGAAGAAATTTATAATAATTTAAAATCATACCTGCTGCTGGGAAATGAAAGAGCCAGGTTAGATACATCCGGACAAAAGTTTCTTGCCGGTGTATTTAAAAATATCCTGAACAATAAATTCATTAAATCCAATCCCCTTGCTTCGAATGCAGAAAAAGATTCTTTGAACAAATTATTTAATAACTACATCACTTTTTTTGTATCGAAGCTTGAAGATCAGAATGTTTATCAGGCCAAGGTTGATAATCTGCTTACCAGCATTGTACGCGATAGACTTCAGTATAAACCAAGCGCAGAGAACATTTATGCAAGAATAAAACAGAATGGCATCGACCAATTTCCGAATCAGATGACTATGGAACAGATAATTGGCGGAAGATTTACCGGGATGATGAGAACTGATTATACTATTCCATACATGTTTACTGCTGATGGATGGATGAATTATGTAAAAGAAACTCTGCTGAATGAAAGTATGAATCCGGGCAGCGAAGATTGGGTTTTAGGAAAATCCAAAATAAACCCTGCAGCGGCATCCGATTTTGACAGTAATGAGATGAAAAAAAATCTTGTTTTACTCTATTTAAATGATTACCGCAACACCTGGCTTCAGATGATTCAGGGGATAAGTTATACAGGGTTTGAATCAGTACCACTGGCAGCAAATAATCTCAAAATGCTTAGCGATCCGGTTGGTTCTCCCCTTATCATACTGCTTAAAGTATTTTCTGATCAAATGCAGATTATTGCTGACCTGCAAGCTCCGGATTCTCTTCAAGCTAATATTGTTAAACAATTTAATCTTGGTAATTCAAAACTGCCGGAAGTTGAAAAGTACAGAAAATTTATTACCGGCGGCGGAAGCGGTGATCTTAATGCAATGATAGTACATTATGGTACAATTAGTGGTGTGCTTGAAAATATTAAAGGCGGGCAGGATTTAACTAAAGACTATGCAGTAAATGTAATTGATCAGCGCGCAGTAGAACTTGCAACTGCGCTACAGGCAATGCGAGGGACATTATTTAATCTACCCGAGTTTCAAAATATGTTTATGGAGCCGGTTAAACATACCTGGAGAGCAATACTTGCCGATGCAGCTCAATACCTTAATGCACAATGGAAATCCAAAATAGCTGATAATTTTAACAGGGTTCTGTCTACATCATTTCCATTTAAAAATGCAGGAAGCGACGCTCCTATTCAGGACTTTAAAGACTTCTTTAAACCAGATGGAATCTTATGGACTTTCTACAACCAGGAACTCAGCTCGTTTATAAATAAAGAAAGATGGCGCACTAATCAGTGGGAAAACGAAGGACTAAATATTTCAAACGATGTTATTGAAGCTTTAAAGAAGGCAGATGCAATTACTTCAACACTTTTTAAGGGAGGTGATCTTTCAGTTTCATTCAGACTTAAACCTAGTATACCAGATTCACGGTCAATTGCCGGTAAAAGACCTATTGTAGAACAGGTATTTCTCAGTGTTGATGGAAAAGATAATCAATATAAAATGGGCGCTGCCTTTTGGGAAGACTACACTTGGCCGGGCGGAAGGGGAGCTCCCGGTGTTAGAATGAATATTTCTATACGTGATTACGGTACTTCCGAAACAAAAAGTTTCGATGGTGATTGGGCATTTTTCAGATTGCTCAATGATGCAAATATCTCCAGAGGAGAATCGGCTTCCCAATATGTGTTGAACTGGACTTTTAAAAAAGATGGCGCTTATGATGTGACTGTATTGTATATACTTGACGCAGGAAGCACACGTAATCCTTTTGCTTCTAATTTTTTCAGGACTTTTGTACTGCCGACAAAAATTAACTAAACAGATACAATAAACATATAATTGATTAGCGAGCCAACTTTCGGAAACGGATTTAGTTTTTTTGGAAAACTTCCCCAGTTTCCTGATTTCATTAAACACAAAGCAGTCAGTGACGAGTTTTCAATACTTGATAATTGGATTCAGAAGGGTATAATATCATCAAAACTTTCATTTGGAAATAGCTGGAAGGAGTTCTATGATGGCTCACAAAGCTTTGAATTTATATTTCCCATTGAGTCCAGTGACAAAATAATTTGCGGCATATTGCATCCGGGTATGGACAAAAGCGGAAGGCAGTTTCCTTTCATTGTATTTACACTTTTCAGAAGAGAATTTTTTAGTTCATTCCGGATAGGAACAGCACCCTTAGTTCTTAACAGTTTTTTTTATAAAGCAAAACAACTTTTCCTGTTTTCACTTAAATCTCAAGGGTTAAATGAAATAGTAAATGAGTTTAATAAAGCCGAGATAAGAATCGGTTCGGTTATTGCAGCTGAAAACGTTTTTGAAGAATATCTTTCAGCAACAACTCTTTTAGAACTGATTAACAGACTTAAATTTAAATCTGTAAATGAAAAAAACAATAGATCGAACAGCACAGAAACTTTTTCAATGAGTTTTTGTTCGGATGATGAAAATATCAATTTTGATACGGGATACATAATTGAATTAATCAGAATTAAAATGAGATCTCAGAAAAATATCCCTTATATCTTTAAGACAAGTGATCAGAATTTCAAAGTTAGTTTGTATGTTTACCCGGCATTACCTGAACCGACAGAGTTTCCAAAACTTATTTCGGGTAAAGTATCAGATTTAAACTTAAAGGATTTTATATCAACTGAAAATCTTAACATTATCTTAAAAGATTTAATTATTAATAAGCCAAAAGTATTTAATTAGTCTTTAATTATAAATACTTAAACAGATATTATGAGTGAAACTATTGAAATAGTAATACCAGATGAGATACAAGAGTATCTTGAGTCAATCCCGGGCGATTCTCCTGTGGGATCAGATGCCTCAGACGTTGAGGAATTCTTTAAGCTTAGCATGGAATTTCCTAAAACAGTTCCTGATTACAAAAATTGGATTGAGCTGTCTGAAATAATCCTAAAAGAAAAAAGTAAAGATATAAAAGTAGCCTCCTGGCTATGTTTTGCTTTATACAGAACTGAAAACTTAAAGGGTTTCAAGGACGGTCTTATTCTTGTTAATGAATTACTCAAACGATATGGTAATGATTTATATCCGGCCAATCCTGTCTTAAAAAACAAAGCCATTCAATTTCTTAACACAGGAAGAGTTACAAAACTACTGGAACGTGAAGAAATTACTAAGGCTAATTCTGGTGATGTAATTCAGATAAGTGAGTTATTAACGCGGATTTTAGCTGAGTGTGAAAGACTTATGCCTGATAATGTCCCTGTACTTCAGGCATTACAGGATATTTTTACAACTCACTCTGAGTCAGCAAAGAAAGCGTTAAATCCTCCTCCGGCACCAGAAAGAAAACCACCACCACCTCCGCAACCACGTCCCGTATCCAAAGTTTCGGAAACCTCTCAACACCGAGAAGAAACACCTGTAATAGTGAAGATGTCTGCACCAGCCTCTGAAGACGAAGCTATAGTTCAGCTCAGAAGAACACTAGTTCATCTTTACGAGTATAATGAGAACGGAGAAACAAAAGAAAGAACACCCGCTTCATTTTTCGCTTTCGGCATTGCAAGACTTCTTCAATGGAGTACACTTCAACTGCCGGTTTCAGAAGATAACGTTACCAACATTGAGCCGCCGAATGATACAATAAGACGACTGATTCCGCAGTGGTTTAATGAAAATAAATTCGAAATAATAATTCCGAGAATTGAACTGGAGTTTATTAGAGATAACAGTGAGTTCCGCTATTGGTTCGATGCACAGAGATATCTGGTTACTGCATTAGAAAGTAAAGGAGGAAGTTATAGTACTGCTGCCGCAGATATTAAGTATCATCTTGCAAAACTCATTAAAAGACTTCCTGAACTACCATCTTTGATATTTAGCGGTGGGGAAGTTGCATTTGCTGATAAAGAAACAAATATGTGGCTCGATGAAGTGAGCAGAAGTGTATCATCTGGCGGAGGATCAGGTTCCAGCGGTTCTTCAATTGTCACCCTTATAGTTGATCCGTCTTATGATGAAATTAAAATTGAATATCAAAATGCACTAAGTGAACTTCCTTCGAAGTTTGAAGAAAACTTTGAAAAGATGCATAAGGGACTTAATTCTGAGGAAAGAGTTAAAGGCAAATTCCTGAGAAGACTTAATCTGGCAAATTTATGCTATGAAGCAAAACATTATAATGCTGCGAAAGTTTTTTTGGAAGAATTAAATATTTTGATTGATGATCTTAAATTAGGAGAGTGGGAACCAGCATTAAGCGTTGCAGCCTGGCAGTCACTTTATCTTACGAATGTGCAGTTACTTTTTATTGCTGATGGAGAAACGGCAAAATCTGATCTTGAGAAACAACAGCAAGAACTATATTACAAAATAGCAAAGCACAATGGAATTCTGGCAATTAATTTAGAACAACAAAAACATAAAAGGAGAAAGTGACAATGGCAAAACCAGTGAAACCCACCATAGCACAAAGAGTTAAGGTTGCTATACTGCCCAGCACTGATGCAAAGGAAAGTGTAGAACTTGATTACAGAATGCTTATCCCCGGTAACTTCAGCAAGAGTGAACCGGGTAGTGAAGCCCCTATAAAAGACAGGCGGCTGAGAACGATCGGAAATAAAGGCGATTATAAGCGTGTGTTGAAGGACATAAATCCTAAACTGAAGCTTACAGTTGCAAATAAAATTTCTGATGACCCTGAGGCAAAAATGGAAGTCAATCTCGATTTCCAGGATATTAAAGATTTTCATCCGGATGAAATTGTTAAAAAAGTTGAGCCTCTGCAAAAATTACTTGAGGCAAGAGAAAGACTGAAGGAACTCAAACTTGCAGTTCTTAAAGACGCTAATTTGAAGAAAGCTCTTGAAGGAGTACTTAAAGACGGCGGGGCAAGCATTGATGATCTTATTAATAAACTTGGAACCACAAAGTAATAATCTTTAAATGAAAATTTTTTTAATAAAATATAGTTAGACGGAGGTTTAATTAAATGGCTACAGAAAAATCAGGATCGACAGAACAAGGACAGGAAACTCAACAGACTTCTGTTGATAAGCTAATTTCTATGCTGGATGATTCCAAGAAGTCTGCTGTTGCTGAATTTATAGGTAAAGTCGGTAAAGAATCAGAAGTATTTAAAATAACCGGAGCACTTGTAGATTCATACATAGCTGACCTTGATACAGTGCTCAGTGCACAAATGGATGAAATTTTACACCACCAGGATTTTCAGGAACTTGAATCTACCTGGCGAGGTCTTTTATTTCTTGTCCAGAACACAGAATTCAGCAAACCAGTTAAGTTTGAATTACTGGATTGCTCAAAAGAAGAACTTTACGATGATCTTAACGATGCTGCTCTGGGTGAAGGATATGAAAAAGATTCAGGATTATGGCATCACATTTACTGGGGTGCTTATGATAAAGTCGGTGGACATTCCTACACTGCAATTGTTGCAGACTTTGCTGTAAGTAATTCACCACAGGACATATCACTACTTCAACATCTCTCTGTTCTGTCTGAGTCAGCCCAAATTCCATTTATTGGCAATGCAAGCCATAAGTTTTTTGGTGAGAACAGTATGAATGATGTTATGAATAACCGGTTTCTTCCTGAACAATTGAAGGAAGGTGCACAATATGCTTCATGGAGAGCTTTCCGCGATGATGATCGTTCAAAGTACATTGGTTTAGCATTACCAAGATTTCTTGGAAGGCTGCCTTATAATGCAGAATCAGAGCCCACAAAAAACTTTAACTATTCTGAGAATGTAATGCGAGCAGGGCAGGATAACAGTCTTTGGTGTCATGCAGCTTATGCATTAGCTTCTAATATGGTTAAAAGTTTTGAAAAGTGGGGCTGGAGCGTTAAAATAGTCGGTGTGGAGTCAGGTGGTAAAGTTGAAAATCTTCCTGTACCAACTTATGAAGAACACGGACAGAAGAAACTAAAAGTACCGGTTGAAGCATCCGTTGGTCAGGCAAAAGATGCAGAACTTTGTGATCTTGGATTCATTCCATTAGCACACTGGGATAGAACCGATTATGCCTGCTTCTTTGAAACACCATCGGCTAACAGACCGGTTCAAATTAAAAATGATCCGGCCGCATCTGCCAACGCATCAGTTGGTGCACGGCTTCAATATACAATGTTAGTTACAAGAATAGCTCACTATCTTAAATACCGTCAGCTTGTATTTGTTGGTAAAAATGCAGGTGCAGGCGATATTAAAAAAGATATGTCCAGCTGGCTTGATACACTTGTTGTTGATATGCCTAATCCTGCTGAAAAAATTGTCGCTGAAAAACCATTACGTTCTTATAAGCTGGACGTGACTGAATTGAAAGAAAGACCCGGATTTTTCCAGATCAGTTGCGAATTCAGGCCACACGTAGCAATAACGGGTATGGATGTTAACCTTAGATTAACCGCATACCATTCAGGTGAAGAAGCTTAGTGATCAATAAAAACAAATAACTAACTAATCTATCAACAAATTACCCAGGAGGTAAAAATGGCTGTAAAAGGCGAAATATTGTTCAAGGATGCTGAGGGAA
>DATHSU010000506.1:0-11856 GCA_035463895.1 Ignavibacteriaceae bacterium
AAATTAAATTTCTGAAGATCAATTGGAATAATATCAACGGTACCCGGATGTTTAATTTGTTGAGAATGAATTTTATCAGTAATTATTGTCTTTAGGGTGGTAATGGAAATTAATTTTAATAACTCATCTTCTGTAGCCAAAAGATTAAGCGGAACAGGCACCGCACCAAGCTTCCACAAAGAAATGACTGAAATGATAAACTCAATAGAATTATCAAGATAGATTCCAACGAATTCCTTTTTGGAAATCTTATCTGAAATACACTCAGCGAATGAAGTGGTAAGATCATCAAGTTCACCATAACTCTGTGTTGAATCTTTAACAATTACTGCAGTATTACTTCCGGAATGGAATTTAAGATCAATCAGATTTTCTATCCTAAAATTCATCTTTCCTCAAAACTATTTTACCATTCTTAACGATATCGACAGGATCTATCAAATCATTTTCAAAATAATCTGCAATAGATAATCCGTGTCCGGAACTATCATTCACTAAAGCCGCGGTTAAGACATCCATCTTCCTTCCAATTGCTGATTGAAACGATGATGTAATTATAGTTCTTATTCGCTTTTGTTTTGCCTGATTTATTATATTAAGTGATGTTAAGATTCCTCCTATCATCATTGGTTTTAAAATCAGATAATCAGCCGCATCATTTTCAATAAAGCTTTTTGCATCATCTAACGATCTGATTGATTCATCCGGTGCGAGAGGAATAGTGCTCTCTTTTTTTAATTGTATAAATTCTTCAAGAGTATTGACCGGCTGCTCGGAATATTCAATCTTAAGTGGTTCTAATTTTTTCAGATATGTTATCGCTTCATTTAAATTCCATCTGCCGTTGCTGTCAATTCTTATTTTGATTCCATCTCCAACTACATTTCTGATCTCTGATATAGTCCCAAAATCTTCATCAAAATTATTACGCCCTGTCTTAATTTTTATGGTTTCAAAACCAGAATACATTAAAGATTTTGCTTTTTCAATTGATTCAGATAAAGATAAAAATCCAATAACTCCGTTTACAGAAATTTCTTTGGATGAGTTAAGTCCAAATAATTCCATTAAAGATTGATTGTTATACTGCACTGATAATTCAAGTAAAGCCTGTTCAAGTCCCGATTTTAAGGCAGGGAAGGGCACCAGATTATTTAAACTATCTCTTATGCTTTGAAAAGCCAGATCTGAAAGTGTAATTGATTTTAATTCAACTAATTTGTTTTGTGCGGCTTCAAGTGATTCTGAACCAAATTCCGGAAATGGCGAACAATCTCCTGTACCTGAATTGCCATTTTCATCTGTTACTTTGATTATAAAACCTGAACGATGAATAACGTTTCCTTTAGAAGTTGCAAACGGTTTTTTAAGTTTTAATGAATAAGGAGAATATTCAACTGAGAATGTGCTCATATTAATATTCCGATTGAGAATAATAACCCGTATAAAGCAGAAAACTTTGCTGTCAGTTCGAGTGTTTTGTTAAGCTCGGTCCCTTTATATTCATTCAGCATTTTGATTAATAGAATTGCAACGGGCAAAGAAAAGTAAGGAAGGAAGATCCAGTAAGAAAAATTATAATAGAAGAACAGAAGAAGCGGAACTACAAACGATATTAATAAAAGTAGATTGAATTCTATTTTTGAAAACGTATTTCCTAAAATAACGGCGAGAGTTTTTTTCCCGGCGGTTCTGTCTTCTTCAATATCACGGAAATTATTTACAACAAGAATATTTGTTATCAGTGCACCAACAGGTAAGGAGATTAGAAATGACAGCAATGTAAATTCCTGATGATGCAAATAATATGTTCCCATTGTGCCAACAATACCAAAGAAAAGAAATACAAAGACATCACCAAGTCCGTTATAAGCCAAAGGAAAAGGACCTGCTGTGTAAGCAAGTCCGGCAACAATGGAAATTAAACCAATTATAAGAATTACCCAGCCTGCTGAATAAACCAGATATAATCCAAGCAAAAAAGTAATTAAGAACACAATGAATATTCCCCGTTTCATTTCCTGAACTGATATCAATCCTGCTGATAGAACACGTATCGGACCTTTTCTTTCCTTAGTGTCGGAACCTTTTAAATAATCGTAGAGATCATTAGTATAATTAGTACCTATCTGAATAAGGATTGAGCAGAGAAGTGCTATAATAGAGTAAGGCAGAAAAAAAAAACCTGAGTAAATTGCCAGTGATGATCCAACCATAACCGGAACAACCGCAGCTAAAAGTGTTTTAGGTCTTGCAGCAAGGAACCAGCTTTGAATTTTCGAGTAATGTTTAATATCTCTATTCATATAAGTTAAATTTAATGGAACACCGATTTGACAGATCTGTCTGCCGACAGGCAGGTCAATCGGATTTTATCTGATTAAATCCGTGAAGATCCGTAGTATCCGTTTAATCCGTGTTCGATTGTATTAAGGAAGTTTAGGAAATTTTTTAAAATCCGGTTTACGTTTTTCTAAATATGCTTTCTTACCTTCCTGTGCCTCTTCACTCATATAATAAAGTAAGGTTGCATTACCGGCTAACTCCTGTATTCCTTGCTGTCCGTCAAGTTCGGCATTGAATGCGGATTTAAGAACACGCAGTGCCATTGGGCTGTGTTGTAGCATTTGTCTTGCCCACTCAACACCTTCTTTTTCAAGCTGTTCAACGGGAACAACTTTATTGACTAATCCCATCGCTTCAGCTTCTTGTGCATTATATTGTTTACAAAGGTACCATATTTCACGTGCTTTCTTCTGCCCGACTATTCGAGCAAGATAACTGGAACCAAAACCGCCATCGAAGCTGCCCACCTTTGGACCAGTTTGTCCGAATATTGCATTATCTGCTGCAATAGTTAAATCGCATACAACGTGAAGAACGTGACCTCCGCCTATTGCGTATCCGGCAACTAAAGCAACAACAGGTTTAGGAATACTGCGGATAATTTTTTGAAGATCCAGAACATTTAACCTTGGTACTTTATCATCTTCACCAATGTATCCCTTATCTCCACGAATTCTTTGATCACCGCCGGAGCAAAATGCATACTTACCATCTTTAGACGGACCTTTGCCCGTTAATAAGATCACTCCGATTTCCTGATCTTCACGTGCATCAATAAATGCATCTATCATTTCTTTAACAGTTTCGGGGCGGAATGCATTTCTTACTTCGGGGCGATTTATTGTAACCTTTGCAATGCCTTCACCATCCAGTTTTTCATAAATAATATCGTTGTACTCTTTTACTTTTTTCCATTTGAATGACATAATTATTCCTGTTTTATTAAGTGAACAAAAATATATAAAAGTGCAGAAAGTTAGAATGATCCAATAAAGTTGTAAACAATATCAGCATACTGTTTTGTTTCTTCCAAATGGACATTGTGACCGGAATTTTTAATAATAGAAAGTTTTGAGTTCGGAAGCAGTTTTTGCATTTGAAGATTTATTTCAACAAACTTATTGTCCATCTCTCCGCAAATGAGCTGAACAGGAATTCTTAGCTCAGAAAGTCTGTCAAATAAAGGATTCATAACTCCGGTACTAAAACCCAATAATGAATTTGCAATGCCGATTTTATTGCAGTCCAGTTTTCTATTTCGTATTTCATTCAAGATCGAATGCGACAGGTTTTTCTGTGTTTGAAAGATTTCTTTATTCATCCAGTCATCAACAAATTTTTCTATAGGATTTGATAGAATGAATTCAGCGAGGGTTTTATCAGTTCTCTCACGCTCAAACTTTAAAGCGGGATTTATAATTCCTGCGGTGGCACTTTCAAGTATAAGTCCTTCTAGATCATAGGGGAGACTTAGAGCATAATTCAATGCTGCTCTTCCGCCCATTGAATAACCAAGCAGAAATATTTTTTTGCCTGTTACTATTTCTTTTACTTTTTTTATCTGACGAATTATTGAATCAACTGAATAGTAACGAAGATTGGAAGGAGAATCACTTTTTCCGTGACCTATAAGATCAATACCAACAAGATTAAAGTCTTTCGGAAAAAATTTTTCAAACTGTTGCCAATCCTGCAGAGAGCCGGTGAATCCGTGGATGAGAATTAAGTAGGGAAGATTAGTGCTTTCCGGTCTGAGAAATTCGTAATTGATTTTAATTGAGTCAAAATCAACATACATTATCAATATCCTTTAACCATTCATCAATTTCCTCAACTGCATTTTTCCAGTAATCTTTTCTTTTTGTGTGGGAATCAGCAGCGTTGGTTTGAATTTCTATAACCTGGGGTGAGTCAGATCGTCGGTTTAAAGCAAGATTAAGTTGAGTTGATGTTTTTACAAGTTTATAATCTAATCCGAAAGTTCTGACAATCTCTTTAAAGTTAAGTTCAAGCGGTGTCCTGAAATATTTTTTAAATACTTCTTTTTCATCAACGATCGGAAGAAAGTTAAACAATCCTCCGCCGTTATTGTTGATTAAAATTATTGTGAGGTTTATGTGTTTTGCTTTAGCATTATGAAGTGAAGTGAGATCATAATAAAATGCCAGATCACCTGTAAGGAGAAAAGTTCTTTCTTTAGTTGCTTCTGCAATGCCTAAGGCTGTTGAGATTATACCGTCTATTCCGCTTGCTCCCCGGTTTTGATGTACCGTATAATTTTTGTTTGTCTTTTGTAAAAAATAATCCAGATCACGAACAGGAGTGCTGTTTGAAACAAATAAAACGGATTTCTCAGGGATATTTCTTGAAATGTGAACTATGGTATTGGTTTCATCAATTAAGTGAGAATTATTAATGAATTCAAGTTTTATCCACTCACAAAGATCATCCAGTTGAAGCAGAAATTTTACCCAATCTTTTTGTTTTTTTATTGATGATTTGTCAATTTTCTTAATTAGCTCATCCATAAATGAATAAACATCTGCTTTAATAATTTTTGATGCATTATCTGAAGGGTCATAACAATCACCAAATTCATTTATTAGTACCCGCTCAGATTTAATTTTAGAAAAATAGTTTTCAAGAGAAACAGAAGTAAGAGTTCTTCCGAACTGAAGAATGATATCAGGTTGAATTTTTTTTATAACTTCAGTTGACCTTAGAAATGCATCATAATTAATGATTATCAGATCATTGTCATTTATTCCGGTTCGGAATTGAGACGTTCCATCAGCAAAAACAGGAAAACCGGTTATTCCGGATAAATGTTTTATTTTCTTTTTTAATGGTTCATAAAAGTTAGCAGGCCCAACTATAATCAAGCCTGACCTTGCTTTATTGATTTTATTACTTAGTTCAGCAACATCTTTGGCTTTAAATAATGCGCCTGTGCCATAAAACAACTGAGCTGCCGATACATTTTCAAGTTCATTTAACTTTATTTCACTTATTTCATCTGTCGATAAATGCGGTTCCAGCGGTTTATCAAACTGAAAATTTATATGCACAGGCCCGCGATCAGCAATTAATGCAATGCGGAATGCTTCCCCCGTTTTTTTTATTAAAGTCTGAAATGCAGTTTTAGTCAGCTGTGGTAAGCCGGCATCGTAAAAAAATCTAATATGGTTTTTGTAAAGATTATTCTGGTTGATGGCTTGATTAGCTCCTTTGTTTCTCAACTGTGCGGGCCGATCTGCGGTGCAGATTATTAAAGACACACGGTTTTGATATGCTTCCACTATAGCCGGATAAAGCTCAACAGCTGCAGTTCCTGAAGTTGTTACAACTGCAACCGGAAGATTTGTCTGCTTTGCAAGTCCCAAAGCAAAAAAACCGGATTGTCTCTCATCAACAAAGATATGCTTTTTTATCTTTTTATTATTGTCGAATGCCAAAGTCAGCGGAGTGCTTCTCGAACCAGGTGAAATACATACCTGTTCTACTCCAGCCTCCGCAAGATGGTTTACAAATCTCTCAGCCCATACAAAATTTCTGTTAATTTTTATTTTCATTATTAAACAACGAGATAATTGCTTCAGATTTTAATTGTGTTTCTTCATATTCTTTTTTTGCATCAGAGCCGGGAACAATTCCGCATCCGGCATAAACATACAATTTATTTTTGCTAATTAAACCGGATCGGATCGATACAATAAATTCACCATCATTTTTAAGATTCATCCAGCCTATAAAACCTGTGAAAAGACCGCGATCAAAATCTTCAATCTCATCGATAACATTAATAGCTGGTGCAACAGGATAGCCGCCAACAGCGGGAGTGGGGAAAATGTCCTTAATTACAGAAAACAAATCCAATCCGTTCTTTAAACTGCCATTTAATGTTGTATGCAGATGCTGAATATTTGATAATTTTTTTAATGACGGAGATTTATCAACTTTAACATTCTGACAGTATTTATTCAAAACATTTTTAAGATGATCGATAACGAAAAGATGTTCATCAATATCTTTTGAACTTTTAATCAGAGTAGTTTCCAGAGACTTATCTTCCTGCTCGTTGCTGCCTCGTTCAATTGAGCCCGCAAGCGCTTCCGTGTGTATTTCACCATTTTTAAGTATGAATAACATTTCAGGCGACGCACTGAAAAACAATGTATCTTTTGTTTTGTATATAAAGTTGAAACACTCGGGATATTTTTTATCCAAAAGAAATGCTAATTCGGATGGTTCAATCCTTTTTAATAATTCAAATTCTGTAACTCTTGATAATACTACTTTATCATATTCCTTTTTTGCTATTCCAGAAAGAATCAAATCAATTTTTTTCTTCCAGTCATCAAAACTTTCTGATCGGTTTATTTTAATTGATGCTTTTGATTCATTCGGCTGAGAAGAATAATCAATTTTGTGTAATTGCTCTGCAATTGAAGTAAAATTCTTACTTAATGAGTTTTTATCTATAACAGAATTGGACTTTATGCTGATAACATAGAAAAACTTTTTATCAGATTTTATCAGAATTACTTCGGGTATGAAAAACTTAACAGGTTCAAACTCATGCCACTCTTCAGATAATTTATCAGACGGAAATTTTGCTGAATAAAATAAGAGCGGAGGAGAATAATCTAGGCTATCAAAGTTGTGAGCTATACTTTTATTAAAATCCAAAAACTCTTCTGCGCATTTGTTCAGTTCTTCAATGCTATTAAAAGATCTGCTAAATGCTTCACCTGATGCTGCAATATAAAAATCGTTTTCAGGAATAGAATAATAAAACAGATTATCCGGATTTTGATTCAGCAGTGTTAGTGCAGAATAAAAATTAAATCCATCGGTTTTAGAAATAAAACTTATAATTGACGAATTATTTATTTTATCATCGTTCAGCAATGAAATGAAATCATCAACCCTTTTTTGAGTAATATTTAATTTATTGTTATTCATTATTAAAAGTTCAGGTCTTCTTCTATTGAATCAAGTATTCTAAGATAGCTGTCGTATCGCTCCATTGAAATTTTTTCGTTTTCGACTGCTTCAATAATTGCACATCCGGGTTCGTGATGATGAGTGCAGGTATTAAACCTGCAATTGTCATTGAATTGATTAAACTCAATGAAGTAATGCGATAGATCTTCTTTTTTAATACCGTACGGATCAATTTCTCTAATTCCCGGTGTATCTATAATGTATGTATTATTACCAATAAAAAACATTGTGCTTGTAACAGTTGTATGAATTCCTTTTTGAGAATAGGAACTGATCTCACCTATTTTTAATTTCAATTCGGGGAATAGTTTATTCAATATTGAAGATTTACCAACACCAGAGTGACCCCAAAACAAATTTTTCTTTTCAGCTATCAGATCCCTGATCTCTTCAATTCCTTCACCTGTGATCATGCTTGACATAACTACATCATATCCGATCGAAGCATAAAGTTCTCTCCACAGATTGTAACTATCATCGTCAATCAGATCAGTCTTGTTAATGATAATGTGGGTTTTCAGATGTGAACTTTCGCAAGCAACAAGAAAACGATCAATAGATTTGTGATTGAATTCAGGTTCACTAACACTTGCAACAACAAAAACACTTTCAATGTTGGCAGCAATAACCTGTTCGAGTCTTTCTCCGCGGTAACTTGCCCCTCTTATTCTGGGTGCTTTACGGGAAAGATAATTCTTACGCTTCAATATTTTATTTATGACGCCTGTACCATCTTTATTTAGTTCGTACTCTACAACATCACCAACAACTGCTAAATCTGTTGCATACAACTTATCTTTCTTCAGGTTGAAATCCTTTTTGAACTTTCCTTTTAATGAACATCGGATAGATGTATGTCCTTCAAGTGGGAAAACGTAATAGTCCTTACTTTCGGTTCTGTTAACTAAACCTTGAATTGTTAACTCCTGTATAAAAATAAAAAAAGCGTCATACCGAAAATATGACGCTTTAATTGCTTAATCAAATGACTTTTAGCTCTAAAACCTGTATGTAGTTGTGAGCATAAAGTTATGGACTTTTATATCCTGAAATGTCCTGGAGAGATTTGTTCCATAATTATCACCAAAATCTTTCCACCATCCGTATGCATAACCTAAATCGATACCGATCATACCATCAATAATATATCCTAAACCTGCAGTTAAATATTTTCTGTCGTAATCAGATTCATCATCTTTAAATCCGGAAGGTTGTACAAAATAACCGCCTCTGACTCTCAGACCAGTCATTGGAATGTTATATTCTAAACCAATATTATAATTAACAACCATTCGAAGCAGTTCTTTTATTTCTTTATTCATCTCTGCAATAGTTGCATTGGATATACCATCGGCATTGTCAAATTCTAATTGTGAGTAATCGATGATGTTTGCTTCAGCACTAATAATTAAACCTCTGAAATTAAATGAAGCTCCCGCACCAAGCTCAATGGGTGTTATAATGTCATACTGAACTTCATCGCTATAATCATCCGAGTTAAGAACTACGGACCAGTTTGCAAAATTACTTCTTCCATTAACATTGAAAACCTCTTTTACAGTGAAGTATTTAGGAAATTGAACAGTTGCTCCGATTCTGGCAAAATTTTCTAACTGATAAAGAAATCCTATTTTAGCATTCCAACCGGATAACTCCCAATCAATGAGCTGATTAAGATAGAAAGTCTGAAAATCTGTAGATCTGGGTTCGCCTGTGGCTGTAACTCCCTGATAGATATTTCTTGTATCGTCTTCGTAGTAATCAAAATCTGATTTAAAGTTACCTGACATTATGTTGAGGTTAGCACCAATAAAAAGATTTTTATGTACTTCAATTGCGCTGGATAGGGTCCAGTTATTTATTGAACCGCTGTTTAGAATTCCACCGCTCTGATTAAGCTGACCATTTATGGGTGTGTTGAAATTATCGTCAGTTAGATATAGATCAAATGGAATAAAAGTCCGGTCATTTAGGAATTGAATTCTTGAATGACCGGCAGAATTAAATCCATCAAATTTCATTGTACTGTTAAAATCTTTAGATTTATGATAGGATAATCCGAAAACCAGACTACCTCTGACAGTAGGAAAGGGGAATGCAAAACTTATTCGGTCAAGCTTTGTATTATTTGAATTATCATCTATAGTGTTGTTAAAAAGAGTAACATCGTTATTGAAGGATGAAAATCCAAGTCCGCCCGAAAATTCCATTTTTTTCATTAAACCAAATCCGGCAGGATTAAAAAAGGCAGCAGATGCATCATCGCTTATCGAAATAAAGCTATTACCCATTCCAAGAGCCCTGGCGTTTGAACCTAAGCCGGGCATTCCCAATCTCAACGCATCGTTAACATTTTGTGCAAAAACATTTGAACTAAAAAATAGAATTACTAACAAAGATATCCATAAAGTTTGCATTATCTTCTCCCGCTATTTGAATTTCTGCTTCCTGTATTACTTCTTGTATCTGAACTTTTTGTATTACCTGAATTTGAACTGCCGCTATTTGTAGTTTCTGTCCTAACAGTGCTTCCAGAGTTATTATTATTACCTGAACCTGAAGAAGGAGGATTTGGATCAGGTGCGCTTACAGTTGGTGGTGGCGTATTTATTATTTCGGTGTTTCTGCCACCATCATTATTCCTGATGTTTCTTGAATCGTTTTCCAATGAATTATTTCTATCTTTAGTTATCGTTTGGCTTCCATCAGGGGAATAGTAAGAAGGATATCCGACAATTACAGGTACACTAACCCACCAGGGTATATCATAAAAGTCAGGTGCATATCCATAATAATAAGAAGTTGTTTCATATTCCTCTGTTATCTTAGTATCCGGAGTCCAGAGAATTGTATAACAACCCTGAAGTCCAAAAAGGATAAAAGATACGGCGACTATTTTATAAATTATATTTTTCATTTCATACCTACCTTGTTCTGCTTCCGCGATCACCAGAACTACTACCACTACCACCACTACTTCCTCTGGAAGGTGGAGGTGAAGATCTTGGCGGGCTGGATGGCGTATTGTTTCTAGGAGGACTTACAGTTCTGTTCGGCGTATTATTTCTCGGTGGCTTCACAACTCTATTTGGCTGCTGATTTCCACTTGGAGGTCTGTTAACATTTGTACGGGGCTTCTGTTCAGTATTTGTTCTACGATCAACCTTTGGCGGATTTGTACTTTCTTTCCTTGGTTTAACTTCAGAGTTTTGCCTTTTGGTTTCTTCACGCTTTACACCAGGATTTCTCTGTTCTCTTTCTTTTTGAGTTCTCACATTTTCGCGCTGTGTATTTTGTGGAGTTCTTCTTACATCACTTTCAAGTGTATTTCTTCTCTGCTGTTCTCTTTCGGTAACAACATTTCTTTTTTCCTGGTCTCTGCGTGAATCAAGTGTTCTTGTTCTATCTTCAGTTCTTGTCGAAGTATTTCTGTCACGAATAAATTCCCGGTCACGAAGTCCATCAGTTCTTCTACCTGTTACATCGCGTTCAACATTAGCCAGAGATGTTCTTTCCCTTTGTCGTAATTCATTTCTAAGATTATCAGAAGATCCTCTGTCTCGGGTTACAAGCGGATCTCTTTCTCTTAATCCACTGTTCCTCAGTCCGCCGGAATTTCTGATAGCATATCCTTCATTAGTTCTATACTTATATTTTGGTGTGTTCCAGTAACCGTAATATGGATAATACCAGCCGGAATAGTACACAGGATAAAAGTAAATAGGGTTGTACCATACCGGACGATAGTACCATACCGGGTAATAGCAATAATAATCCCACCAGAATGGATCGTAAAAATAGGAACTATATCCAAAACCAATTGTTACGGAAGGATAGTATCCCCAATAGTACTTTCTGTACATCGGGTAATTATAAAAATGATAATTATAGACATTACCATCACTGCTTGCATATGTTTCTGTATCAGAATATTCTTCAGTGTATTCATCAACATACTCATCGCTGCTTTCAAATTGTGAAGTATCCTCACTCACATAGTCTTCATAATAGGGTTTATCTTTGTAACCACTCCATTCGTTAGTGGCAACCTGAGTATAACATCCTGTTAGAAGAATTAAAGCAGGAAATATTAAAATCAATAGGGTTAATAATTTTTTCATCTTATCCATCCTTTCATTAACTACTTAAAAATCGACAAAAATCAAGCCTGAATAAAGGCGAAAAAACATATCGGAAAGCAAAAAAATGTGGCTTATTTTTAATTTTTGTACAATAAAATAAACTTTTGTGTATACTAATTACTACAATGCAATTAATTAAAAAATACTTTGAATAAATTCCATAGTAATTCCCCTGTCAGCAGCATTGGGAGCCCATTTTTTGTTTTGCAGAATATCTCTTAATTCAAGACCAATGGTAAATCCATTTCCAACACTCCACTTTACAGCTACATTAAGGTAACCTGTTCCCTTACCGAAAAACTCGGATGAATTATCATTAAATCCAAAATCGTACTCGCCTAGTATGGAAAAGTTCGGACCC
>DATHSU010000507.1:0-3789 GCA_035463895.1 Ignavibacteriaceae bacterium
TACGAATTACTGTAACCAGTAATTTTTGCTAATTCGGTCACTGTTCTATACTTACCTGATGAAATTAATGCTTCAAATTTTCGTTTAAGTCCTGAGCGAATATGATTTCAATCTTTTTCTGCGACATCAAAAATCAACTTCAATTTATTTAAGTACTTTTAAGTAAATGGAATATAAGTGCTAACCTGATTCTAGTCAGCGCTTAGACTATTTCTATGAGTTATGTTCAGACGAAATAATACTGGAATTTTAACTTCAATAGGCTTCGAAACTTTGTCGGAGACGGGGTACATTCAATTTCATCTTCATTCTTCGTTCCCAAAATATAATCTTAAACTCGTTTTAAATTGTGATGAACAGCATTGGTATTTAATAATTTTATCGTATATTTACGATGAACGATTTAAGGAATTATAATATGGCTTTTTCAAAGAAAGAAGAATTCACTCAGGAAGATATCTGGCTGGCCGATGTTGCAAAAGCATTATCTCATCCTGCAAGAATAAGAATATTAAAGATTTTAAATGATCTGGATTCGTGCATGGTTGGAAGTCTTGTTGATAAACTTCCCCTGGCACAGGCAACTGTTTCACAGCACCTCAAAGAACTAAAACGTGTTGGTTTAATAGAAGGTGAAATAGATGGACCCAAAATCTGCTATTGCATTAACGCCAAAAATCTTCTTAGAGCCAAGACTGCGCTTGATAAATTGTTTTCAAAAATCGGTTGTTGCTAACTAAACGATAATAAAATATTAGGGAAAGGTAAATTAAAATGGAAACGGCTAATGATTTGAAAAAAGTTGTAAAAGAAAAATATGGTGAAATAGCTAAAGCATCAAAAGCCTTAGGCTGCTGCGGACCAGTCAACTTCTGCTGCGGCGATTCTCAAACTGTAGAATTCACAATGATTGGTGACGATTACAAAAATATGGATGGTTACATAGCGGACGCAGATCTCGGACTCGGCTGCGGATTACCAACAGAGTTTGCAGGAATTAAAAAAGGGGACATAGTTATTGATCTTGGCAGCGGCGCCGGTAATGATGTCTTTATTGCGCGGGCAATTGTCGGGGAGGAAGGAAAAGTTATCGGACTGGATATGACAGTAGAAATGATTGCAAAAGCAAATGAGAATAATGCTAAACTAGGCTACAAAAATGTTGAATTTCATCCCGGCGATATTGAAAATATGCCTTTTGAAAATAATCTGGCTGATGTGGTCGTGAGCAATTGCGTGTTAAACCTTGTTCCTGATAAGAAAAAAGCTTTTTCTGAAGTTTACAGGATATTAAAACCAGGTGCTCACTTTTGTGTTTCGGATATTGTAATTCAGGGTGAAATGACAGAAGAATTAAAAAAGTCAGCCGAAATGTATGCTGGTTGTGTCTCAGGTGCTTTGAAGCAGGATGAATATCTTAAGATTATAGAGGAAGCCGGATTCAAAAATATTGAAATCAAAAAATCTAAACGAATAGATTTGCCTGAGGAATTACTTAGTCAATATCTATCAGAACTCGGGCTTAAAGACTACAAAGACAACCTAAAAGGTATTTTCAGCATTACTGTTGTCGGATATAAAAACTAATTATTGAATGGGATACAGAAGTAATTTGTATCCCATTTTTTGTAATTATATATTTCGTTAGTTAACGAAATGAATTATTATGATTGAAGAAAAAACAAAACTGTTTAAGTCCCTTTCCGATCCTAATCGTCTTCGAATTCTAAAGATGCTCCAGGTAAAACCACTTTGTGTTTGTGAAATAACAGATGTTCTTCAATTAGCTACATCAACTGTCTCCAAGCATTTAAGCATACTGAAGGAAACGGGCTTTATTATTGAGGAAAAAGACGGTAAGTGGGTGAACTATATGATCAATTCGCAACCAGATGATCCGAGAATTTCGTCTATTATCTCGACATTGGATTTCTGGATTGCTGATCAAAAGATTAATAGCGAAGACAAAGTAAAGGTGCTGAAAGTTGACAGACACTTTGTTTGTGCTAAATAGATGATGTCAATATCATTTCGACTTATATCGAAATAGTTTGATAAATATACTATGAACTGGAAAAAAGAATACAAAATATTTTTGTGGATACTGGGATTCTTTCTCTTCGCATATTTTATGCCGATTGAGAATGAAACTTTTAGTGCTGCCATTATTGCTGCATTTAATCTTGCCAAATGGTATGCACAGGAACACGTTTTACTTTGTTTGATTCCTGCTTTTTTTATTGCTGGTGTAATAGCAGTTTTCGTTAGTCAGACTGTTGTAATAAAATATTTTGGTGCGAAAGCAAAAAAATGGATTGCCTATTCTGTTGCTTCAGTGTCAGGAACCGTTCTTGCTGTTTGTTCGTGCACAATACTTCCATTGTTTTCAAGCATTCATAAACGTGGCGCAGGTTTGGGTCCTGCTATGGCTTTTCTTTACTCAGGACCTGCGATAAATATTCTCGCAATCATTCTTACAGCAAGAATACTTGGAATTGAGCTTGGCATAGCAAGAATTATTGGAGCTGTTGTTTTCAGCATCGTAATCGGATTGATTATGTCATTCATCTACCGCAAAGAAGAAAAAGAAAAAAGCGATGCACAGATGAATATACCTGAAATGCCAAATGAAAGACCAATGTGGCAAACTTCTCTCCACTTCTTTATCCTTGTTGCGATTCTTGTTTTTATTAACTGGGGTAAACCAGACGCTGCGGATGGATTCTGGTATTTTATGTTTGCCAATAAATGGTTTATAACAGGACTATTTGGAATTGCTTTTGCACTTTCGATGATATACATAATTAAAGTTAAAAAGTTATATGTGATACTCGGAACTTTAGCAGTAATCATTTCTGCTATTTTCTTTTACGACAATCCAACCATTCCATTTATCGTCGCAGTAATCGCTACAACATTAGCTTTAACTTTTTCTGAAGACGAACCCAACCAGTGGCTTGGTGAAACATGGGGATTCACGAAACAAATTATGCCACTGCTTGGTGCAGGAGTTTTAGTTGCCGGATTTTTACTTGGTTCCGAAAATAACGGCAACGGAATTATTCCAAATGAGTGGATCGCAGGTTTAGTCGGTGGTAACTCTTTGTTCTCAAATTTCTTTGCATCGATAACAGGTGCATTTATGTATTTCGCAACCTTAACAGAAATTCCAATTCTTCAGGGATTAATAAATAGCGGAATGGGAAAAGGTCCTGCTCTTGCTTTACTGCTTGCAGGTCCAGCTTTATCATTACCAAATATGCTTGTAATTCGCGGCGTTATCGGAACGCAAAAAACAGTTGTTTACGTTGTGCTTGTTGTTATCATGGCAACCATCAGCGGATTGATTTATGGAAGTTTGTTTTAATTGCATATTTGTTTAATGATTATAAACGCTTAAAACCTAACAGTTTAACAATTTAATAATTTGACAATTGAACATTAGAAAGGAAATGAATGAAGAAAAAAATCTTAATTCTCTGTACAGGCAACTCCTGCCGCAGCCAGATGGCAGAAGGATTTCTAAAATCATTTAATGAAAACCTTGAGGTTTATTCTGCAGGAACGAATCCGGCGGAAAAGGCAAATCCATTTGCGATTAAAGCAATGAAAGAAATTGGGATTGATATCAGTAAAGGAATACCGGAGAATGTCGATAAATATTTAAATCAATCTTTTGATTATGTTATTACTGTCTGCGATAACGCAAAAGAAACCTGTCCCGTTTTTATGGGAGATGTAAAACATCGCTTACACATTGGGTTTGATGATCCTGCAGATGCAGTTGGA
>DATHSU010000508.1:0-11152 GCA_035463895.1 Ignavibacteriaceae bacterium
GATCGGAGTAAGTAAATTCTATAATAACAAACCTGTACTTAAGGATATTTACCTTTCTTATTTCTACGGTGCAAAGATCGGTGTAATCGGACTTAATGGTTCCGGTAAATCTTCGCTTCTTAAAATTCTTGCAGGCGTTGATAAAAATTTTAATGGAGAGACTGTTATCTCTCCAGGTTTTACTATCGGTTACCTTAAACAGGAGCCTCAGCTTGATGATTCAAAAACGGTTAAAGAAATAGTGCAGGAAGGTGTTCAATCCGTTGTTGATCTGCTAAGTGAATACGATGAGATAAATGCAAAGTTTGCAGAAACAATGGATGATGATGAAATGACAAAACTGCTTGAACGTCAGGGCGAGGTACAGGAAAAGCTGGAAGCTATGGGCGGATGGGATCTGGATGCACGGCTTGAAATGGCTATGGATGCTTTGCGCTGTCCACCTGCCGATACACTTTGCAAAGTTCTTTCCGGCGGTGAAAGAAGGAGGGTTGCATTGTGCAGACTGCTTCTTAAAAAACCCGACATATTATTACTTGATGAACCAACAAACCATCTTGATGCAGAAACTGTTGCATGGCTGGAACATCATCTTCAAAAATATGCGGGGACTATTATTGCAGTTACTCACGACAGGTACTTTCTTGACAATGTTGCCGGATGGATTCTTGAACTTGACCGCGGTGAAGGTATTCCCTGGAAAGGAAATTATTCATCCTGGCTTGAACAGAAACAGGAAAGACTGCGTGTTGAAGAAAAGCAGGAAAGTCAAAGACAGAAAACTCTGCGGCGCGAACTTGAATGGATAAGAATGAGTCCGAAAGCACGTCATGCAAAATCAAAATCCAGAATCACTTCTTATGATAAACTTCTTAAGGACGAAAAAGAAAAAGGGCAAAAGGAACTTGAACTTTATATCCCTGTTGCAGAAAGACTCGGTGATGTAGTAATTGAAATTGAAAATCTTAGTAAAGCTTACGACGAAAATATTTTAATGGATGATCTTACCTTTTCAATTCCTCCCGGTGCGGTAGTTGGAATTATTGGTCCAAATGGTGCAGGAAAAACAACCTTGTTCAGGATGATCACCGGTCAGGAAAATCCTGACAAAGGAAATATAAAAATTGGTTCGACTGTTAAACTCTCATATGTTGATCAATCAAGAGATGCGTTAGATCCGGACAAAAGTATATGGGAATTAATTTCCGGAGGTGAGGACACAATTATGCTCGGCACCAGACAGGTTAACTCCCGTGCTTATGTTGCACAGTTTAATTTTTCAGGAGGCGATCAGCAGAAAAAGGTTTCTGCTCTATCGGGCGGAGAAAGAAACCGCGTGCATCTTGCTATGATGCTGAAACAAGGCGCTAACGTTATTCTGCTCGATGAACCAACAAATGATCTTGACGTAAATACATTACGCGCACTTGAAGAAGGAATTGAAAAATTTGCGGGATGTGTTTTAGTTATAAGTCACGACAGATGGTTCTTAGACAGAATAGCAACTCACATTTTAGCATTTGAAGGCGAAAGCAAAGCGGTTTGGTTCGACGGCAACTATACAGAGTATGAAGAAAAACGAAAAGAAAGATTGGGTGCAGCAGCAGATCAGCCGCACAGAATTAAGTACCGGCATTTAACCAGAAGCTGATCAATTTTCATCTTTATTTTTCTTCGAACGCAAATCCTGTCTGATTATGTTGTTGCCTCTTCAACTCAACCATTTCTGTTTATATTATAAGCGCTCACAGTCCGCCTCATTCAAGGTATCTATTACGTTTTAGGTACTTATAAGTAATAAACTTCCCAAGCCATAATTTTATAATTATGTTTTCAGCATCAGAATTACTTAAGGACTTATGGCTTGATGTAACTTTTACTAAATTTAGATAAGTATTTTTCCTCTAAACGAAAAGGATGTTTAATGAAACCATATGTTCAGCTTTTTATTATTAGTATCTCTGCATTAATCATTTTTTTCTTTTTAACTAATGACAGATCATCTTCGGTTAACACAGAAATAGTGTTTTCTACCGGAGATGAACCCGGACCGGATATGAGACCTTATGAATGGGCTTATATTAAAAAAACATATCCGCATTACAACGCAGACCCGCGTGCATACATTGATGCACTTGAAAAGGCACATAACATTCACAACATAACCCGCAGTAAAAGATTAAGCAAAGGTAAAAGCGCCGTTCAATGGGAGTTTGCAGGTCCTTTAAACATTGGAGGAAGAGTAGTTGATATCGAATTTGATCCGATAAACCCCTCAATAATTTATGCCGGATTTGCAACAGGCGGCGTATTTAAATCTTTTGATGCCGGCGAAACATGGATACCAACTTTTGATTCACTCGCCGTGCTTACAATTGGTGATATTGCAATTGATCCTCTTAACAGTAACATCATCTATGTTGGAACAGGAGAAGCAAACGGTGGACATAATAATTTTCCGGGCGGCGGTGTATTCAAATCAACTGATGCTGGTAATACCTGGATTTTTTTAGGTCTTGAAGGCACTACTTCAATCGGAAGAATTCTTGTTCATCCAGTTAATACAAATATAATCTATCTTGCTTCTGTCGGCTCTTACTTTGCACCAAATCCCGAAAGAGGAATATATAAATCAACCGATGGAGGATTAAGCTGGAATCACTCATTATTTGTTTCAGATACTACTGGTGCAGTTGATATTATTATGGATCCTCTGAATCCGGATAGAATGATGGCTGCAACCTGGGAAAGAGTTAGAAGACCATTGTCATCCCGTCTTTTCGGACCTTCCAGCGGAATTTACAAAACCACCGACGGAGGTAATAACTGGACAAAAATAAATTCGCCGGCTCTTCCAAACCCAAACACGCAAAACGTTGGAAGAATAGGTCTTACCATTCACAATAGCAACCCCGATATTGTTTATGCCTTGTATACTAACGGATACGATATTATCAGTCTTTACAGATCCAATGATTTTGGCAATACCTGGACAAATGTTGATCCGAATAATACATTAAACAACGGAACCGCGGGATTCAGTTGGTATTTCGGACAGGTAAGAGTTCATCCAACAAATCCAAATATTGTTTACGTACTTGATGTTGCTTTTATGCGATCAACAGATGGGGGAAGCACCTGGCCAATAATTTACGGTTACGGAGGTCCTTCTGAACTTCACGTTGATCATCACGCCCTTGCATTCAGTCCGGTTGACCCCAATTTTATAATTTGCGGAAATGATGGTGGAATTAACACATCAACAAACGGCGGACAGACCTGGTCAGCACCCAAAAATATTCCCGCAACACAATTTTATGAAATAGGTCTAGACTATAATAATCCGCAGCGCCTCTATGGCGGCACACAGGATAACGGAACCAACAGAACTTTAACAGGTAGTTTAGATGACTGGCAAATAATTTTTGGTGGTGACGGTTTCTATGTAAACATTGATTATACTAATCCTGATATTATCTATTGTGAATCACAGTTCGGCAATCTAGGCAAATCTACAAACGGAGGTGTTTCTTTTAACAGCGCAATGAATGGAATCGATGGAAGTGAACCAACTAACTGGTCAACACCCGTTGTTATGGATCCTAATTCACCGAACATTTTGTATTACGGTACTCACTCCATTTACAGAACAACAAACGGTGCAGGAAACTGGAATAAAATTAGTCCGCAATTAACAGACTGGGTACAGGGCAGGCGTTTGGGTACAATAACTACTATTGCGACAGCACCAACAAGCTCTAATATTATCTATGCCGGAACTGATGACGCACACGTATGGGTTACATCAGACAACGGACAAAACTGGGTTGATATATCTTCCGGTTTACCTGAAAGATGGGTAACCAGGGTTGTTGTAGATCCGCAGGATGAAAATATTGTTTATGTAACATTCAGCGGGTTAAAGTGGCGTGATCCACAGCCGCATGTTTTCCGTAGTACCAATAAAGGAAGTAGCTGGACAGATATCAGCAGTAATCTTCCGGATGCACCGGTAAATGCTTTTGTTGTAGATAATAATTTTTCTAACGTGCTTTATCTGGGAAGCGACGTTGGTATGTATGTTAGTTTTGATACTGGCACACAATGGGAAGCACTTGGCGAAGGTTTACCTATACTACCTATAGGCGACATTAAAATTCATCCGGTTGAAAATACTCTTGTTGCCGGTACATACGGAAGGTCAATGTATAAAATTGATCTTAACCAGGTTACATCAGTTGATAATGAAGAACCTTCTATTGTGCGTGATTTTATATTGCATCAGAACTACCCTAATCCGTTTAATCCGAATACAGTGATCGGTTATCGGTTACCGGTAATCGGTGCAGTAACGCTAAAAGTATTTGATGTCCTTGGAAATGAAATTGCAACTTTGGTTGATGATTACAAGGAAGCTGGCTATCATGAAGTTGAGTTTGATGCAAGTCAATTGTCTAGCGGAGTATATTTCTATCACTTGCGTTCAAAAAATTTTAGTGAAACAAAAAAAATGGTACTGCTACGTTAGTCTTTCTAAAAGGAGAATGCTATGAAAATAATTACCACACCATTGCTTATAAAATCGATATTGTTACTCTTGACTTTTTTCACTATCAATTTATCTGCACAGGCACCGCCTACAATGTGGACAAAAACCTTTGGCGGAAGCAATATTGATATCGGACATTCCGTTGAACAAACCTCAGATGGCGGTTTTATTATAACTGGATACACACGTTCTTACGGAACTATGAGCGGTCGTAATGTCTGGCTTATCAAAACTGATGAATCCGGTAATATGGAATGGGAAAATACCTTTGGAGGCAACAGCGATGATGAAGGTCATTCTGTTAAGCAAACATCAGATGGCGGTTATATTTTAGCAGGATTAACAGATTCATACGGCGCCGGCTTGAAAGATTTTTATCTCGTTAAAACTGATTCTGTTGGTACTTTGCAATGGGAAAGAACTTTCGGCGGAGCAAATGATGATGAAGCTTATTCCGTGCTTCAAACAAATGATGGCGGTTATATTGCTGCAGGTGTTACTTCCTCATTCAGCAATGGCGGAAGAGATGTTTTTCTTGTAAAGACCAATGCTTCAGGAAACTTTATGTGGCAGAAAAATCTTGGCGGTCTTAGCTCCGATGGCGCATGGGATATTCAGCATACTTCCGATGGAGGTTTTATTATTGCCGGATGGACTTTTTCTCACGGTCCCGGTTTTCTTGGCAATGCATGGCTTGTTAAAACTGATTCACTTGGTAATGAACAATGGAATAAAGCATTCGGCGGTACTGAAGTTGATCGTGCATATTCTGTTCAGCAAACTACTGATGGCGGCTATATACTAACAGGTTATACAGATTCCTTTGGTGCAGGACTTTATGATATGCTGCTTATTAAAACTGATAATACTGGTAATCAGCAGTGGATGAAAACCTTCGGAGGAACTGGAAGAGATTACGGACATTCTGTTCAACAGACAATGGATGGCGGGTTTATCGCTGCCGGATATACTTTGTCTTTTGGTGCGGGTGGTGATGATATGTATGTGGTTAAAACAGATGTAAACGGTAATGAACAGTGGTCTAACACTTATGGCGGCTCTAGTTCCGATGTAGCATATGGAATCAGGGAAACATCTGACGGCGGTTTTATTATAACAGGTCATACATTATCCTTTGGCGCAGGCGTTCATGATGTTTGGTTGATAAGACTTGAAACAATCATTCCGGTTGAACTTGCTTCATTTACTGCTGATGTTAATGGCAATAACATTTCACTTAAATGGATGACTGCGAGTGAAATTAATAATGCGGGTTTTGATGTTGAGAGAGCCTCCCTAAATCCCTCCCACGGAGGGACTTCCGGTCAATGGGAGAGGATTGGATTTGTAGAAGGATTCGGGACAACAACTGAAGTTATAAGTTATGTTTATTATGATAATGATTTAGACCCGGGATTTTATCAATACAGAATTAAGCAAATTGATTTTGATGGCAGTTTTGAATACTCGCCTGTGATTGAAGTGGAAGTAGGAGTTCCAAATCAATTTGCATTATATCAAAACTACCCCAACCCATTCAACCCAAGTACTAAGATCAGTTGGCAGTCGCCAGTCAGCAGTTGGCAAATCCTTAAGGTCTTTGATGTCCTTGGAAATGAAGTTGCAATACTTGCAGATGAATACAAACCTGCAGGAAATTATGAGGTTGAGTTTAACCTTTCTGCCGGAGGGCAAGGTTCAGCTTCCGGAATATACTTCTGCCGCCTTCAAACAGATAACTATTCCAAAACAATTAAAATGTTATATCTCAAATAGCATTAAAGAATACAGCTACATATAATATACAAGGGGCGGTTTGGTAAACCGCCCTTTGTATCAATTCTAAATAAACTACTGCCTAAATTGATCCCTTAACGCCCATCTCTTCAAGAATAAATCCCGCATTTGCAAACTTCTCTGTGATAAACAAAACATATCTTATATCAACAGAAATTACACGCTGCAGATTTATATCAAACTGCCAGTCGCTTATCATAGCTTCGTAGTTTCCGTCAAATGCTAATCCAATTACTTCTCCATTAGCATTGAGCACCGGACTTCCACTGTTGCCACCTGTTATATCACCTGTATGTGTGAACGCAACTGGGACCTGATCTAATTCAGGATCGATCCATCTGCCGAAATTCTGCTTGTCATAAAGTTCAAATATTTTTTCTGGAACTATAAACGGTTCTTCACTTTTGTTCTTCTGGATTTTTCCGCTCAGTGTTGTAAAAGGATAATACCACACTGCATCCGCCGGCTTATAACCGCGAACATTTCCGTATGTAAATCTTATCGTTCCATTTGCATCCGGATACATATTGCTTCCCTTCCATTCATATAAAGCATCCATGTACTTTTTCCGTATTGAATTAACTCCATTTCCGAATTGCTCATTTCTTTTTTGTAAAGCCGATAATTCAAAATAAAGTGATGATGCTATGTTTATGAAAGGATCGTTCAGCGCTTCAAGCTCTTTAACGGATTTACCAACAAGGCTCTTTGCGTACTCAGGATCGGAAAGCTTTGATGAATTCCAATATCCGTCAACAATATGTTCGGGCATCATTTTTACATCTGTAATGAATTTTAATCCCTCTATTCTCTGATCTGCCGGAAGCTGAGCAGCCATTTTAATTGCCCTTACAAGCAAAGCTTTATCAACAGGTTCGAAATAATTTGCATATATGTACTGCATTTGTCCTTTGAACTGATTTACCATGTTTTCATCAATTCCCTGCTGCCTTTCATCCTCAGGTTTTTCAAATTCTCTCGCAATATTGTAAATCTGTAATGCAACGTTTAGAGGAGTTCCGGATAGTCCGCCGAAAAGACCAAGTATATTGTCTTTTTGTTTTGTACCTGCAAGCAGATCATCATAAAGTTTTTTCTCATCACTAAGAACTGTAGCATATTTTTGTTTAAGCGCCGGGTTCCTATCCAGCCAGTTCATAAAATCTTTTTCAAACTCATACTTTTTCTGAAGGAAATCAGTTTTGATCATTCCTTCAACTTTGCCTTCAAAGTTTTTTTGCGTGTTTGATAAACCATATCTGAGTGAAGCAATTTTTATCCTTCCCTCATCATCTTCTTTGGTAAGATCATCCATCAATTCAATTACCTCTTTAAAATTCTTAATTGTAAAAGGATAATTTTCATTCAGATTCCACGCAACTGACGTTGATGATCTGTATCGTGTAGTGAATCCCGGATATCCAAGAATAAAAGTAAAATCGCCGTCATCAAGATCTGATTGAGAAAGCTTTAACCAGACTTCAGGTTTATAGGGAATGTTATCCTGGCTGAACTCACTGCCGGATCCATCGGGTGCAGAATAGACCCGCAGAAAAGTAAAATCACCGGTATGTCTTGGCCACATCCAGTTATCGGTATCACCGCCAAACTGCCCGATTCCCGATGGCGGAGCATAAACAAGTCTTACATCCTTAAATACCTTATAAACAAAAAGGTGATATTCCTTTCCGTTAAATAGTTCTGAGACTATTGCACTTATATCCGCTTTATCTTTTTTAATATCATCGGTAATCAATTTAATTATTTGCTGAAGCTTTCTTTGTCTCTCATCAGGGTCATTAACTCCGCTGAGAGAAGAGTTGATTTCACTTGTTACATCTTTCATATCCAGCAGCATACTTGCAGTATATCCCGGAGCAGGAATTTCTTCAGATCGGTTCCTTGCAAGAAATCCGTTTTTAATAATGTCATTATCCTTTGTAGATGATCTCTGAATTGCAGTATACGCAACATGATGATTAGTAAGAATTAATCCTTGTTCAGATACGAACGATGCTGTACCGCCGCCAAGCTTAATGATAGCTTGATGCAGTGAAGTTTTCTCTGTGCTGTAAATGTCGCTGACTTCCAATTTCAGTCCCTGGTTCTTCAGATCAAGTTTATCAATCTGGTTCAACATCCACATTCCTTCCTGTGAGAATTGATTCGAAACAGAAATAATCAGAATGCAGACAGTTAAGAATATTTTTTTCATAGTCTCTCCGGTATTATTAATAAAATTTTGAGACAAAGCTAAATGCTCTATATATCATTCCGGATAGTTTTTATATAAATGCAATATATCCACCGTAAAAGTCCTAAAAACATGATGAGCGGAACAAGCAATAACTTCGGCAGCTTTATTTTATAGATAACACGCATCTAGTATGTTCTGTATATCACACGTTAATTTGATTATCATTTCAATAGTATTATTTTTCTACCCGTTATTGATTTAATCTCTTCCTCCTCCTTCAATACATTTAAACAATATTTAGTCTGGAATGATAGTCGGGAAATGATGAAACATTTATTATTTATATTATTTTTAGCACAGCATATAGTGTTTGCAAATAATGTGGACAGCCTTAAAACACGGCTCGATAATGTTGAAGGGAAACCCCGCATTAATATTTTGATAGAACTTATGAAAGCTATCGGCAGGGATAATGTCCGCGAAGTAATACTGTACGGCGATGAAGCACTCGCTTTGCTGAAAGAGCATCCTGATCAAAAAACAGAAACAGAAGTTCTCTTTCTTAAAGGCTGGACATACACTTTAATGAACAAATCTGATTCAGCCCGAGTTACATTAGACCTGATGAATAAAACGCTGAGTGAAACTGAGAATAAAAAAGGGCGTATGCTTGAATCGTTTCTTAATGCAAGAATTTTAAGAAATGAAAATAAATATGAAGATGCTCTTACCGCTTTGCAGAATGCTCAATCGATCAATGATGATTTAAAAGAAACTCTTTATAAAATAAGAATACTGAATGAGCTTGGCTCTGTTTACAGGAGATTAAGCCGGTTCAATGACGCTCTTGAAATGCATACCCTGGCCCTGGCAATTTTTGAAGACTATTCTGATGACGATGAACTTACCTCAACGTATGTTTTTCTAGGTATTATTAACGACATATTAGGAAATTATGATAAAGCATTGTTCTTTCATCAGCAGGCACTTGAGCTGAATAAAAAGCAGAACGATATTTCGGGTATAGCAGGATCACTGCATAATATCGGAATTTTATATCAGAAAATAGCAAAGTATGATCAGGCACTTGACTACTATAACCAGGCTTTGAAATACTGGAAAGAGTTAAATAATCAAAATGGACTTTCATCAACATACAATAGTCTTGGTGCCGTAAACGAACTTACGGAAAATTATACCGAGGCACTGAAGTATTATAAGATGGCTCTTGAAATTATTGAAAAAACCGGAAGCAAATATTCTATATCTATACCGGTGAACAATATCGGCTCCATTTATGAAAAGCTTGGGGTGTTAAATGAAGCAGCAAACTATCTGCAGCGTGCAATCGAACTTCGTGAAAGTATCGGTGATAAAAATGGTACTGCCGGTTCAATGATTCGTCTTGCTGCTGTATATAATAAACAGGGTAAATCCGATCTGGCAATAAGAACCGCTAAAAAGGGGTTGGAAATTGTAAAGGGTACCGGAGCTTTATCTTCGCTAAGAGAAGCTCACAGCGTTCTTTCTGAAATTTATGAGAACAATGGTCTTTACAAAGAAGCACTAGATGAATATAAAAATTATAAAGCTGTGCACGATTCTATGTTTAATTCAGAAAGTCAGCAGGTTATAGCTGAACTTCAGGAAAAATATAAATCGGAAGAGCAGAAACAGCAGATAGAAATTCTTGAGAAGCAAAGCGAAATTGATAATCTATACAGAACATTGCTTATGGGCGGATTTTTATTTGTACTTTTAACATTAGTGTTGTTATACAACCGTTACAGGCATAAACAGAGAGCACACCACGCATTAAAACAGCTTCACGAAACTGAAATAGAACGTGCTAACCTGCTTGCTCAGACCGCTGTAGCCAAAGCAGCAATAATGCAAACCGAATATGATCAAAAGAAAAAGGAACTGGATGCGGCAAGAGACCTTCAGCTTTCAATGCTGCCTTCGAAACTGCCTGACAATAACAATGTAACATTCTCTGCTTTAATGTTAACAGCAACAGAGGTAGGCGGTGATTATTATGATTTTTATGAAAATGATGATGGGGCTATTACTATTGCCGTCGGTGATGCAACCGGACATGGAGCGCAAGCAGGGATAATAGTAACTGCTGCAAAAAGTTTATTTAATCTTTTATCAGGCGAAAAGAACATTTCTGATATTCTCCGCAAATCAAATTATGCAATAAGAAAAATGCAGTTCACTAATTTATTTATGGCATTCGCAGTACTAAGGCTTAAAGATGACGTGCTTGAATTTGCAGGTGCAGGAATGCCTCCGGCAGTTTTATATCGTGCAGAAACAAAACAAGTTGAGTCGCTTTCCCTTAAAGGCCTCCCTTTCGGAAGTGTGAATGATCATAATTATCTTCAATCATCCATCAAGCTGAATAAGGGAGATGTAATTGCCTTAATGAGCGACGGCTTTCCTGAATTGTTCAACAACAAACAGGAGTCGCTTGGATTTGAAATCATACCAAAGTTATTAAAAGAAACCGGAGAAAAATCTCCCGATGAAATAATCAGTCATTTCAGAAAAACTGCAGATTAATGGCTTGATGGTACAAAACAGCATGACGACATTACTTTTGT
>DATHSU010000509.1:0-3425 GCA_035463895.1 Ignavibacteriaceae bacterium
TTGTTATATTTTCGCAAGCTGAAGCTTGCGGCTACAATAAAAAAATGAGTTATGAGACAGTCTCAATACAATTTTTCAGTAGTTTCAATAATTTATTCATCTGATTGTAACTGCATTTTCTTAAATTTGCACCAGGAATTAGTGATTGTTATTCATATAACAATAATATTATTTGATAATTGATTTAAACAAAGTCTATTCTTTTTAATAAGCTGGAAAGGTGGCAGAGTGGTTGAATGCGGCGGTCTCGAAAACCGTTATACCGGGCGACTGGTATCGGGGGTTCGAATCCCCCCCTTTCCGCAAAAAAGTTTAGAATTATTCAATTTTATGAACTTTTCTTATTTAACATTTGAAAAGTAAATTCCTTTATCAGATGAAAAAAGTCAGTTCTGACATGTTTTCCGGGTAGTTTGAATTTGATTATTTCCATGATTTTTCTACATTTGTATAAACTATTTCACCAATCTTATAAGGGCTCAATTGAAAACCTTTGTTTTGCTAATTATAGTGGTGCTGCTTTTAGGTGGTATAATCGGAACATCTGTAAATGTTTTCCATTCAGGAAAAACATCCGGTTATGTATCGATTGCAGATCATGAAAGATTTTCTTTTGGTGATAAGCTATCTATGCGGCAGATTGACAGTTTGAGTGCTGCATCCAATTTAAGTTTTACTATAAAAAATGCGTTAAGGTAGATCAGTTCATTATTTACAACCTTCCGCAAATATTCATAATTATCATATCATCACTTAACCAGTCCTTTTATCCTTAAACAATTTACAACTTAACACCTGCTTCTTAAGTTTACTCAGGTTCTAAAACAATTTATTTATTTCAGGAGGTATGTAATGAACAAGAATAATATTTGGATAATTTTTATTATCTGTTTTGTTTTTGCATTTTCCACCTTCGGTAATTCATTACCGACGAACAAACAGCTCAAACATAAAGACGCTGTATTAAAATCATTACTGATGGGGGTCAATTCGGAAAATTACGGACTGAGAACCAGCTCTGCTTATATGCTTGGAGAGCTTGAGTTTTCAGAATCTGTTATTCCATTAATGAAAATGCTGCGTAATGAAGAAAATGAGGAGGCAAGAATTATGGCAGCGGTTTCGCTATTCAAAATTGGTGATGCAAGGGGAATATTTGCAGTTAAGCAGGCTATTCGTTTTGATGATAGTGAACGTGTCAGAAAGATGTGTGAAAAAATTTATAACACCTTTCGCTTTGAATATTCGGATGCACAGAATTTACTGTTGCTTTCTCATAAGTCTTAAACATAAGGTAGCCGCAACTTTCAAGTTGCGTTTTTGTTATATTTTAGCAAGCTGAAGCTTGCGGCTGCCATAAAAAATTAGTTATGAGCCAGCCTCTTATACTGATACCTGCCTGCAATTTATTTATGCTTAACAATAAATAAGTTATCTTTCCAATCATTTTTACGGAATGTATTTGATACATACTTACAAAGCACATTTACATAAAACTTTTATCTTAGCCCTGCCGGTTATAGTGGGTCAGCTCGGATTTATGCTGATGGGTGTTGTTGACAGTGTGATGGTTGGTAAACTTGGTGCTGTTCCTCTTGCTGCGGCTGCACTAGGTTCAAGCATAACTATACTGATATTTATAATTGGTTTAGGTAACTCAATTGCTGTTACACCATTAGTTGCAATACTTGTGGGCGCAAGAAGATTTGAGGAATCAGAAACATATTTCAAGCAGTCGCTTGTTATTAACTTTATACTCTCATTGATCATTTGTTTAATAACTTTTTCTGCTTCGTTTTTTATCATTGTGATGAATCAGCCGCCCGATGTAGTTCCGCTTGCAGCATCATATACCCGCATCCTTGCATTTTCGGCAATACCAATGATGATTTTTCAAACTTATAAGCAGTTCATTGAAGGTTACTCTATAATGCGTCCTGCAATGATAGTTGCAATAAGTGCAAATGTGGTTAATGCTTTTTCAAATTGGGTGCTTATTTATGGAAATCTTGGTTTTCCTGCGTATGGATTAGACGGTGCAGGTTACGCTACACTGATTTCTAGAACATTTATGGCTTTAGTGATTATGTTTTATGTAATTAAATCCAAACACTTTGATCAATTCGATTTATCATTAAAAGTTAAGAAACTGAATTTTCCAATAATTAAAAAGATTTTAAATCTAGGTATTCCAAGCGGTTTCCAATACTTTTTTGAAACCGGGGCATTCGTCTTTGCAATTATTATGGTCGGCTGGATCGGGGCGAATGAACAAGCTGCGCATCAGATAGCAATTAATCTTGCTTCAATTTCATTTATGATAGCAATTGGTATTTCTCACGCCGGCAGTATAAGAGTGGGTAATGCTGTAGGCAAACAAAATATTTCAGAGATAAGGCGTTCCGGTTTTAATGCATCTTTTTTAGGTGGAGCGATAATGATGATTGCGGGAATTATTTTCATCTCATTTAATAAATTACTTCCATCACTATATGTAAACGATGCCGAAGTAATTGAAATTGCATCTGTTCTTTTAATTATAGCTGCCTTCTTCCAGATTGCTGATGGTGTTCAGGCAGTAGGTATTGGGATACTGAGAGGGCTAACTGATGTTAAAGGTCCAACTCTGATTACTTTTATTGCATACTGGGTAATAGGACTTCCTTCAGGTTATTTACTGGCATTTGTTTTTGATCTGGGGGTTGAAGGCATCTGGATTGGTTTGTCGCTGGGATTATTTTGTTCAGCAATATTTTTGACTTTAAGATTTAATTATAAAAGCAGGCATCCTGTAACAATATAATAGTTTCTAGTCTGTTACAAGATGCGTGATAAGTTCTTTTTCAACTCTTTCAAATAATTGTTTTTCAGCTTCTTCTCTTCCTGTAATCTTAATACTTTTAGTGCGTATAATTTTCGATTTCGAAGAAACGACAACAACGGGTATATCTAAATCCCTTGCTATTACAGCAGCATTTCTACTGCCGGTTTTATTTATTACATCTCCATTTTTCAAAATTACATCACAACCTAAGAGCAACAACTCAGCTTTTTTAATGTATTTCTGAATAGCAGAATCTGGGATAATAGTTGAGCGTATTCCGTGTTTCTTAAGTTTATAAGCAAGTATTTTTCCTTCACCTACCGGATTGGAACGCAACACAATAACACTAAGTTTCCTGTTAAGCTTGTGCCATTTTTTAATTACTTCAAAGATTGTTTTGCTGTTTGATAAGGTTAAAATACTTTGATAATTTTTAATAGAATCAGGCAGGGAGTTAAATATCCTGTCATAGGATTCTTTTTCCTGCTTAATTATTGAAGAAAGATAAGGTAAAATAAATTCCGGATCTTTTGTTTTAAGGATTTTATTAAGATCATGCAGATGATTTTTGATTACCGCGAAATGTCCAAGTTTTCGGCGA
>DATHSU010000510.1:0-3610 GCA_035463895.1 Ignavibacteriaceae bacterium
TATGTAATTTCCGGTGGAAAGGTTTGTATATTCTTTTGATGGATCCTTCGTCCATTGCGACCAATCGGCATCATAGCCCTCAAGATAATATTGATATAAATTTGACCCGGGTTTGACATAACTTGCCGCAGAAAAGTTAAAGAGTATATTACTTTTATTAAATGATAGAGTAATCGTTTTGAGTGAAGAATCTCCCGGCGCTCCGTTAAACACCAAAGAATCCTGATCGACAATTACACTGCGTATATTAGTTGAAAATTCCAAATCATAATTTTTATTTATCGCCGGATCAAATCTGATTAGTCCTTCATTAGTGCCGATCCAAAGGAATTCCTTATCCCTGCCGGAATCATAATCTGCGTATAGATGATAAACATCTTTAAGATTTAAAGCTCTGAATGCCGGTTCAGGTTTCCATTGGAATCTTGAATCAGTTTGTTTAACTGCCTTACCAAGATCGTATCCGCTCTTAGTATTTGCCAAAATCCATAAATCACCCTTACGATCTTCAACCAGAAGTTTTATATGGCTCGTTGAGTCAGTAAATGTATCACCTAGTAATGTCTCCGGAATAAAACATTTTAACTGCTTATCAAAGCTGAACAAACCTGCATCAGTAGCAAACAGTACTTTATTACCAACGGAAAAAATATTACAATCATTTCCCGGCAAGCCATTAGTTTTATCATAACGAATTATTTCAATTTCGCCTTTATCTGTTGAATGAATAAGAGAATTGAAACTGTAATTTTTGATATGAACAACCCCTTCATAATACGTGTTAATCCACAAGCTTCCATCAACATCCTCAACAATTGAAGACATTTCATCTTTAACAGGAGAAGTATCGCTAAGTAACTGGAGATTACCGTTATTATATTTTAAAATTGCCAGACCAATTCTATAAACCACATATATAATGCTAGTATCTAATACTGATTGGAATAAATAAGGAACTTCGAAGCTAATTAAATGTTGGGCTGCATTACCAGCAGTAATCCGGTAAATTGCAGTATTTGAAGATGCAAAAAGATAATTGCCAATTGATATATAGTTAAGACCGCCGGCAGTAACACCTGAAACAGGTTTGAATTCTGAATTTGATTCATCCAGATAAAACAACCCCAGGGCATTGGATCCATATAATGTGTTATTGAATCTGTGAAGAGCGGAAATAGTTTTATTACCGATATATTTTTTTGTAAGAATTGCAAATTCGGGTGAAGATTCAAAACGTGTGATACCTTCGGCCATCGCCAGCCACAATCCACCATGCCGGTCGGGGAATACATCATAAATAATATCAGAAACAAGTCCGGACCTGGAATTAATTATTCTGGAAAGGCGTCCTTCTTTATCAATAATTGCAACACCTCCCCTCATTGTAGCCAGGGCAATGTTTCCATCATCAAGCAGGCAGGCATTATATATTTTGTTCTGTACTAAAAATTCATCAGCTTCGGTTTCAAATGTGGAAAATGTTTTACCATCATATAAAAAAAGACCATCTGCGTTTGTGGTTATCAGAATATTATTACCTGCGAGAAGCATGTCGTAAACACCTGTTGCTGCAAATCTTTCACCATCAGGAATTAGTGTTAATGAATCACCGGATACTTTCAATAACCCGACACCATCATTCCTTGTAAATATGTCATCATTAATTTTATATAATCTGAACGAATTGACGGAATCAATTACTGTTATTTTATTTTCAAACCATCTGAAAATCTTATCACGTGTTTTAAAGTAAACACCGTGTGAGGATGCAGCTACATCCCATACATCACCAAACACTTGGTACTTTTTATCAAGGTAGTTGAGAAGCGAAACGAATTGCAAGGAGCCGATTGAATCAGGGGCGAGATAGCCAAAATCCGATGAAGCTGCAACATATATTCTTCCAGCCTCATCCAGAAATAAAGATCTAACAAGTGAGTTGTTTTGAGTTTTAATCAGTCGCCATTTATTGCCATCATATTCAAGAATACCATCAGAATTTCCGAAGTACATTATTCCGCGGTTATCCTGCAAAACACTCCAGTTTTGATAGGAAGCGTTATATACTTCCGGTTCGAAATAATTTATTATTGGCTGACCTATGTTATTATAATTCTGGGAGGACAGAGTAAGCGGTAATAGAATTAAAATAATTAAAAAATATTTTCCTGGATTGAGTTTATTCAAAAGTGTTAACCGGATATTGATAATTATTTTTACCTTCGATATCTAATTTACTTTATCATTTATTTAAATGCACTTTGTTTTTTTGTTGTTGATGTGAATTATTAACCTGCTGTTATTTATGAATAATATCAAAAATGATATTAAGCCAGAGAGAAAATATTTTAGATAATAACTTCATTACAGAACAGGCAGGTTTTTTCCTGCCTGTTATTTGATTTGCTAAATCCAACTGCTATGGATAATGGATAATGAATAATTAATTATCAAATCAATTGGGGGCTGTTTCAAAAGACTTAAACACAAGGTAGCCCAAACTTCCAGGGTCTGTTGTGCAACTAAAGTTGGTTGAAAAATTGCCACTACTTTTGGCATAGTCATTCCTGTGGAATAAGTCGTGGATAAATTATAAAAACTATATTTTGACTTTAGTCAAATTATCAATTCAAGTTGGGCTAAAGCCCATAATTCAATTACCTAATCATTCCCCGACTTAAAAGTCAGGGCTATTTTTTATTTTACTTTTATTACAACAAACGTTACATCATCATCAGGATCTTTATCATTTGTCCACCTTGAACCTACCTCTTTCAAATAAGTTATAATAAGTTCCGGTTCTTTTTCTGCAATTTCTTCAAATGAATTCTTTGTACGTTTATATCCGAACATTTCGTTACGCTGATTGTTTAGTTCGGGAAAACCGTCACTCATTAATAATATTGTATCTCCTGAATACAATTCCATTTCTTTTAATTCATATGGAAAGTTTTCCATTGTTCCCAGAGGCATTCCTTCCATTAAATGCTCTTCAATTATTTTGTGCTTGTTTCTGAATAGATAAACAGGCGGCATTCCTGCTGCAGACATAATTAATCTGTTGTTTTGAATCTTCAACATTGTCATAGACATAGCAAGTGATTGGAACTGCATTTGTTTAATACATCTTGTCATTTCTCGGAATGTAAAAATTATATCAGGATTAGCAGCATAACTGTTAAATAATGATTTAGCAGAAGTGACCATCGTTCCCGCCTTCATTCCGTGTCCGGTTGCATCCCCGATTACAATTGTTAATGTCCCATCCATTCCAACATTAAAATCATAATAATCTCCGCCTACTTCCGTTGCGGTTTTCATATACACTGCAATATCTAGATGCGGTAATTGCGGCAGTGTTTTGGGAAGCATAGAAAGCTGTAACTGGCGCGCTTCTTCCAATTCTTTTGTTTTCCTGTCATTCTCAAGTTGAAGGATTTTTTTATTCTCTTTTTCTCTTCTTCTTTCTAATTCTACTTTTCTTACTCCACCAAGCAAGACTATAAATCCAAGTAAATAAAGTGAATAAGCCCACCAGGTTTGGTACCAGGGAGATTTGATAATAATTATTAATGATGCACCCTCTTCATTCCAGACACCATTATTGTTC
>DATHSU010000511.1:0-6732 GCA_035463895.1 Ignavibacteriaceae bacterium
AAAAGATCTCTGATCTTGCTTCAATTCATATGATCAATTTAAATATTTCCGGCTGGGTACTTAAAAACCGGAAATCTTTTTTAACAAATAATCTTCCTGAAGATAAAAGATTTAGCGGCGGTTCATTAAATAATTGCGTTATTAATTCAGCTGTCGGATCACTTCTTCTTGCAAACAGTAAACCAATTGGATTATTATTATTGTTAAGCAATGGTTCCGGCAGAAAATTTAGTGAGCTGGATGTTGAGTATGCAAACAAGCTATCAGCAGTTATATCACCGTTTATCAATAGAACTGATAAAATCCATCAGTACTTCACTTGTGTTCTTCCGGAAAATGAACTGCTTGTTAAATATTCTAAACTTGGACTGGTAGGAAAGAGCAAAAGATTTATTGACCTGCTCAAATCAATTGAATCAGCTTCCAGATGTGATGTTAGAGTTTTACTTGAGGGTGATACTGGTACGGGAAAAGAAATTGTTGCAAAAGCAATTCATAAACTCAGCAGCAGAAGTGATAAAAATTTTATGGTTTTAGATTGTGCTTCTATTCAGGACAACCTTATTGAAAGCGAGTTGTTCGGACACACAAAAGGTTCATTTACCGGGGCAGTTAAAGACAGACCTGGTATTATTGAAGAAGCCAACGGTGGTACTTTGTTCATTGATGAAATAAATCATCTTCCGCAGGATATGCAAGTGAAATTCTTAAGATTTCTTCAGGAAAAGGAATTTCGACCTGTAGGTTCCAACCAGATTAAAAAATCCGATGTTAGAATAATTACTGCAAGCAGTATACCTTTAAATGAACTTGTTAAAGAAAAAAAGATGCGCGAGGAATTGCTATACAGACTTAACGTGTATCCAATTCGAATTCCATCTCTCAATGACAGATCAGAAGATATAATGCTTTTAACACATCACTTTATTAAAATATTTGCCTCTCAGCAAAATAAACCACTTGAATCACTTGATACAGAAATAATGAAATTTATGATACATAAAAACTGGGCAGGTAATATCCGTGAACTTGAAAATTTTATAGAACGGATTGTAACTCTGGCACCTTTAGATGAAAAAATAATTTTTAAGAACTCTCTGCCTGCCGAACATCTTGAGGAATTTCTTAATGCTAAATCAAACACTTTATATTCGGGTTCAAAAAAATCTCTCGCTGAAACCCTTGAAGAAATTGAAGTTCAGATATTAAGGGAAGCATTAATAAATAATAACTGGAACCAGTCAAAAGCAGCTGCATCACTTAGCATTCCAGAGCAAACTTTGCGTTATAAAATGCATAAACATAGTATCGCAAAACCTTAAGCATTCCATAACTTATTTCAATAATAGTTTAAAGAATTACTCCCGCAAAAATCTGCGAGTTCGCAAATTTCTGCGATAAAAAATTGTTTTGCTGAAAAATATCTTGTGAATAATATCCAAAATAAAATTATTTAAATCCCTAATAAGCGGCACTCCATTTGAGTAAGTGAGTCCTGAAACCGTTTTAATCATCAACCACAAAGGAGAGTGCTATGAAAAAGTTATTTGTATTACCCGTCTTTTTCTTGATAATATTCCTAATCGGATGTCAGGAAAACCCAATCACTGATCCAGTTGCTGAAAGAAGTGAAAGAAGCAGTCCGTTTATTACAAAAGAGGGAATTATAAACCTCTGCTGCACGGTTAGCGATCCTCTTTCAGGCGAATGTTCTGTCGTAGGTAAGTTGTTTTATATTCATGAAGTAACAACTACTAATAATTCGACTTTTGCAACAATTGATTTAACAATAGACGTTAATGCTGCATTATGTCCTGAAGCTATTCAGTTTGGTGTTTTACCATGGAATATAGTAAATAAAACTACACATAGTTTTGCTGTAAAAAATCTCCAATCATTAAATACCACTTTTAAAGGTGAATCTGAAAAACAATTCACTCAGCTCTATACAATCAGTAATCGAAATGATATTATGCTGGAAATACAGTTCCTGGTGGATCTTAATGATCTGAAAATTACAGGTATTCGCACTGTTAAAGTTTTCGCAACTTTATTAACAGCAGAATAAATAATAGTAAAAAGACAGGAGACAGTCATGAAAAAGTTAATTTTATTTCTCAGTGTTTTTTTTCTATTCGCATTAATGGGATGTCAGGAGAATCAGCTATCTGAACCAGTATTAAATGAAGATAATGCATCTTTTGCTAAAACAGAAATTATTGATCTCGGCTGTTTTCTCATTGATCCGGCATCAACATCCCAATGTAAACTAATTGGAAAGCTTACATATAACCACGAAGCAAAAGTCCTTAGTAATTCAACCAATCTTTTAATAACCTTATTAATAGATATTGATGCGTGGTTATGTGGTGAAGCTAATCATATTGGTGATCCCTGGGTTATCAGGCAGACCAATACTCATACTTTTATAGTTAAAAATTTTCAAAGCTTAAATACTACTTTCAAATCTGATACTGAGAGGTATTTTGTAAAACATTATAAAATTAAAAATCGTGATGACATAATGTTAGAGATAAAATACATCGTTGATCAGTATAATTTAAGGATCAGGAGTATATCCATTGCTCCCGGTCAATTAGTTTCAGAATAATAAATTAATATCAATAATAATAAATGAATAAGAGGTGTGTTATGAAACAGTTAGTAGTTCTTTTCAGCATTATTTCTGTAATCTTCTTCTTTGGCTGCCAGGAAAATCAGATTACAGAACCGGTTAATACACTGGACAAAACAAGCAGCCTTATTAATGGCGGCGTTATCAATCTTGATTCTCCTGTATTAGATCCTTTGACTGGTAAATGCTCTGTTTCCGGAGTTGTCAAATACAAAATTTATAAACCAGCTATCGCAAGCGAAGAACTAATGACAGCTAGTAAAAGAGTAGAAAGAGTAAAAGTAATAATTGCTATGGATGCTGTATTAGTTGATTTACTAAACACACAGCCGCATGACAGATGGCTAATTAGAGGTATTAGTGAACATCAGGTAGTGTTTTTCAAGGATGATGTAAAAACAATTCACTTAAAGTATGAAATAACCGGTAGAGATGACATTATCCTGATTGTTAAATACAACTTTGAAATGTATTCACTCAGCATTCTACAAATGTACGTAAAGGAGTTGTAAAACTTATATTGTAATTATTGATCGGGTCCATTTGAAAGTTCTTTTATTTATTAGTGAAGGTATTTAATAATCGCCCGGAGTTTTTACCGGGCGCTTAATTTCAATTTTATAATTATCACATAAACCTGATCAGGAGGCAGCTATGAAAAAGTATTTTGTCATCTTTATTTTAAGTTTATTCATTATTCTGCCCGGATGTACGGATCCAATAATAACGGAACCGCTGTTAAATATCGAAAAACCTGCTTTTCCTCACAAAGGTATCATTGATGTCTGTTGTCCTTTAAATGATCCATTGAGCGGTGCCTGCAACCTGGTTGGTACAGTAATGTATTACCACGAAATCATTTCTACTCCACAATTTTCTGAAGGTCTATACATAGTTAAGGTAAGTCTGGAAATGGATACTGAAATATGTGATATGCTTGGAATGATGCATCCTCCGTGGACCATAACTGAAAGCAGCATGGATACTATCATAGTTAACGAGGAGGGCATTGTCATACTGGAAAAGAATTATCCTGTTTGTAATCGTGTAGACATAATATTAAAAGCAAAATATTTAATAACAACGGAAGGTGTTGGTATTGCAGAGATATCAATTCATCCTGTTAACCTTTTTACTTTTTCATTAAATGTAGATAAATAAACATAGTTCTGATTAAACCATTATAAATAATCTATATATTTAATTGATACTTAGGAGGTATACAATGAAACAGTTATTTCAGATTTTAATAATAATAATAATCATTACACCATTGACAACTTCACAATGGTATGTAGTACATCCTCTTGGAAAAACAAATTTAAAGTCAGTCTGCTATTCTGTTGACAATGATGTTTTTGTCATAGATGATAGAGGATTCCTAAACTTTTCAACTGATCAGGGCACTAACTGGTTCGAAATTCAAATTGCCTCAAACACTTCTCTCAATTCCATTACTTTTGCGGAATATTCCGTAAGCTATATAGTAGGCAATAGAGGAAATATTTTTATCTCAGAAACCAACTGGAAAGATTGGAAGGATATCTCGGTGGACGATTATTTTCATTTGAATGATGTTCAGTTTATAACTAATGGAAGAGGTGTAACAGTTGGCTCTAAAGAGGTAGTTATTGATGGCAGGACTTACTTTCTTCCATCAATTCATATTACCACCAGCTATGGATTTGAATGGAAAGAAATACAATTTGATTTCAGAGGTAAATTAAACTCTGTCGCATATTCTCAAAAAGGTCTAATTATTGCAGTAGGTGACACAGGATTAATGTTATACTCAACTGACTTTGGAAAGACCTGGTCGCAAGAATATTTAAGAACTGATAATAATTTAAATAGTGTGAAATTATGTCCGGATAATACAATAATTATAGCAGGGGATAGGGGTTCATTTTACTATTCTGATTATCCCGGTGAAAAATGGAAAAAAATTCAGCTGCCGGAATATTATAATATTAAAAGTGCATGCTTTAAAGAAAAGGGTGTTATTGTTGCTGCCGGTACAAAGTATATGGAAAAAGAAAACAATAGTTTTACTTTAGCTGCGCTGCTTAGAATAGATGTAGAGACAAATAAATGGTCTGAAGAGTTTGCAAAAATTTATGGAAAGTATAATTCTGTATCATTCTGCAATCCTGAAACAGCAATGGCTGTAGGTGATCATGGAATAATAACACTCTATAATTATCCGACAACATTTGAAGATCCATACAATAGCACAAATAAAAACTTTGATTTATATCAGAATCATCCAAACCCTTTTAATCCTTTAACAGTAATCATTTATCATTTACCAGTAAGCAGTGATGTAACTCTGAAAGTATTTGATATAATTGGTAATGAAATTGCAACAATAGTAAATGAAAAGCAATCTGCTGGAACATATGAAGTGCAATTTAATGCGGGTCACCTTTCCAGCGGAGTTTATGTCTATCAATTGAATGCTGAAAACTATACAACAGTTAAGAAGATGTTGTTGATCAAGTAACATTTAAAAGTAAAAAGTCTGCCCCGCTTATTTTAGGTGTTAAAATTTAAAAGTGACCCCGATGATTTAGAGTATGTTGCATAACTCTGAAAGTGTCATTTCGAAGGAGTCTTCGACTGAGAAATCCTTCAATGTGTCACTAAAAAGATTTCTCCCGTTGGTCGAAATGACAATTATGTGACTTCTGCAACAGACCCTTTATGATCGGGGTTTTTTATTATCCTTTTACATTTCTTAACATTTGCCGAATAAGTAGCATAGTTGACTTTGTGAAAAAATAATTGCTTATTGAATGAGGCTATGTCAAAAGTAATTTTTACTCGTATGCTCCGCCTGCTGAAGAGTGAATATGCAATAAATTGTCAGTCTTCGATATACTCAGATTTAAAGACTTAGCCTTTGGAGACAGCCTCCTTTGATGAACCGATGTTTATCTATAAAAAGCATTTAATATTAAAAATGAATATCTTGTATAAGTAATTTTTTTATATATCTGGTCAGGGGAGTGATTAAAAATAGGTCTTTACGACCACGCAGTAATTTAGATTCATCTCTAACAGATTCTAGACTTTCATTTCTTCAAAGATTCTGCTACTTCAGTAAACTATACCCATTTCGAAATTTATATTTATCATTACTTCAATTATTATTTTTTAATTTTCAGAGGAACCTATGAAAAGATCATTACTATATTATATTGTGTTACTTAGTATCATCTTCGCTACTGTAACCGCAGCTCAGGAATTACCCACCACTTATGATTTACGCAATGTAGGCGGAGTGAATTTTGTTACCGCAATTAAATCACAGCAGGGTGGTACCTGCTGGACACATGGTGCAATGGCTGCTATGGAAGGAAATCTCCTTATGACGGGCGCCTGGACGGCTAACGGTGAAATCGGTGAACCAAATTTAGCTGAATATCATCTGGACTGGTGGAATGGTTTTAATCAGTTCTATAATGGAGATCTAAATCCTCCCACTGGAAATGGCTTAGTGGTTCACGAGGGTGGTGACTATCTTGTTACATCGGCTTATCTATCAAGGGGAGAGGGAGCAGTCAGGGATATTGATGGTCAGTCATATAATACAGCACCTCCAAGATCTGATACATCCTGGCATTATTACTATCCTAATCATATATACTGGCTTAATGCAAAAGAAGATTTAAGTGATATAAATATCCTGAAACAGATGATCATTGATTACGGTGTTATGGGAACTTGTATGTGTTATTCCGGTTCATTTATTCAAAACTACATTCATTATCAGCCGCCAACATCTTCATTAGATCCAAATCACGCAGTAGCAATTATTGGATGGGATGATAATAAAGTTACACAGGCTCCTTTTCCGGGTGCGTGGCTTGTTAAAAACAGTTGGGGAAGCAGTTGGGGTTATAACGGATATTTCTGGATCTCATATTATGATAAACATTGCGGCAAGAATATCGAAATGGGAGCAATAACATTTAAAGATGTTGAACCTATGAAGTATGATAACATTTACTATCACGATTATCATGGCTGGAGGGCGACGAAGCAGGATTGTGAAGAAGTCTTCAATGTATTTACAGCAGAATTAAACGAATATA
>DATHSU010000512.1:0-8391 GCA_035463895.1 Ignavibacteriaceae bacterium
CAACACATCAACCAATTGAACAATTAGCTTCATTAAGAGCAATTCCAAATACCCTTGTTCTTCGTCCAGCAGATGCAAACGAAACGGTTGAAGCATGGAAAACGGCGTTAGATCATAAAGGCGGACCTGTTTGTATTATCCTTACCCGTCCAAAATTATCGGTTATAAATAGAGATAAATATTCTTCTGCAGAAGGTTTTCAAAAAGGTGCTTATATAATTAAAGACGTAACGAATCCACAATTGATTCTAATTGCTTCCGGTTCAGAAGTTGAACTCGCAATAAAATCTGCAGAAAAACTTGAAGAAGAAAAAATATCTGTGCGGGTTGTAAGTTTTCCGTCCTGGGAATTATTTAATACACAAAGCGATGCATATAAAGAAACCGTTCTTCCTAAATCAATTAAAGCAAGAGTGGTTATCGAAGCCGGAGTTAAGCAGGGATGGGAAAAATATGCCGGTAATGATGGCGAAATTATCAGCGTGGAAAAATTCGGGGCTTCCGCACCGGATAATATTCTGTTTGAGCAGTACGGATTTACTGTTGAAAATGTAATAAATACATCATTACGTGTTCTGAACAAATTAAAATGAGCAAACTTCGTAAGAATTTTTCTGATAAAGAATGGCAGGACTGTTGCGGTAAAATGTGCGATGATTGCAAAATTGCACAGGCTTACCGAAAGCGTTACGGCAAAAAAGAAGGTTTGCTAAAATTAAAAAAGGATAAAAAAAAGTATAACTGATCTATTAAGGATGTTTTATGAAAAAATTCTACATTTTTCTTGTTGTAATACTGATTGGTATTCAATTCATTCCATTAGAACAAAGTTCCCCGCCGGTTCAGTATGACCTTATTGCATCTAATGATATAAAAAACATACTTCGTAAAGGCTGTTATGATTGCCATTCGAATGAAACCAACTGGGCATGGTACACTAAAGTAGCTCCTCTTTCCTGGTTAACAACAGGCGATGTAAATAAGGCTCGTAAAAAACTTAACTTTTCAGACTGGGGATTGATGCGGGCATCTGAACAAGCCAAAATGAAAGAAGAAATTTGGGAAGAAGTACGAGAAGAATCTATGCCGCCATGGCAGTACAGAATTATGCATCCTTCAACAAAGCTTTCAATTGAAGAAAAAAATCTTATAAGAAGCTGGGCTATGAATTAACCGCACATTGCTTTTAACGAATTGTAAATTATGAGCAGCTCAAATAAACATTCACTGTTTAATCAGCTCGATCTGATGGAGTTATTTAGCGCTGCCGTAAGCAGGGTATCAACGTGGGCACTTATTTTTTCTAATTTATCCATTATATTTTTTGCGGTGGTTGATGGCGTCGGAATAATGGAAATATTATGGATATACTGGATTCAAAGTGTTATTATCGGAATATTTAATTTCATCAAAATACTTTCACTAAAAGAATTTTCCACAGAAAGTTTTACGCAGGGAAACAAACCTGTTCCAGAAACCACCGCAGCTAAAATATCAACTGCCATTTTCTTTTTATTTCATTATGGGTTTTTCCATGTAATCTATGCCGTATTTCTTTCAACCGGATTAAACATTGTATCGGGATCAGAAAAAGTAAGCGGCAAATCAACTTATATTATTTACGCAGCAGTGATATTTCTTATAAACTATATAATAGAGTTTTTCTATTACCTTCGCGAAAGAGAGCCAAAGCCGAATCTTGGTAAAATGATGTTCTCACCCTACGTAAGAATTATTCCAATGCATATTACAATTATTTTTTCTGTCTTTGTGGGAATGGTTGGAATGTTCTTTTCATTACAATCGGGGTTAACGGTTATTATTTTCTTCACGCTTCTAAAAACTTTTATTGATGTGATCAGTCATAATAAAGAAGCTCTCGGTACCGATCCGGGTAAACCGGGATTATAATTTGCTTATATAACATCAAACTAATTATTTTACTTATAATATTTTTGAAATAGTTATAGTGTTGAATTAATAGTTTGTGTAAAGTTTTAATCTTCAACCTACGCATTAATGATTTGTTATAAATATTTAATATTCTGGATTATTTTATTATCGTCAGTATCTTTTTCACAGGAAATAAATATTGATACAATTAGAACGAATGCAATTCCTTCCGATGCATTAGAACGCATTCAATTCCGACTGGATGATTTTGATTTTTACAGGGAAATGTTCAAATCAAACTCTCAAATCCTGCTTAATAAAGATTCCAATACTTTGCGGTTAAGAACTGAAATGATAATAAGGCAATCAGCAAAAAATATTTTTAATGCCGAAGATGATAATTTTTATTTTCTTTCACCACTATACAACAAGTATTTAGAAGATTCAAAGTTCAACCCCGTTAGATATGTGCTTGGATTGGCTCAACTGAGTGCTGCCGGTTACCTTGCTTACAGACATATAAAGAAATACGGATTTATTTATTAAGTCAGGTTTAATTTTGTGTCATCACAAATCTTTCAATACTTTTCAGCAGAATTAAACAGGGACGTTTCATTCAATCATTACTCCATTCAATAATTCAATAATTCAATCAATCATTCATTCATCCATCCCTCCAATTCCTAGACGAGATTAACTAAGCTTAAACATTTTCCCATTCATCATATTATTACACCGCTCGTATTAAAAAGCCGTTTTTAAGAAAACATATTACAATGGTCTGCGTCTGAACTATCAGAATTACAATTAAAACAGGAGAAAAAGATGCGACTATCTACTTTTACAAAAATGACGGGAATCATATTTCTGGTAACACTTTCCTTTTATTCTTGTTCCGGCACAAAAGAAACCCCGGGTGGAACGGCATCATATTATAATAATATGACGGATAACAGTTTTTCTTTCAGGGAAGATGACAATAAATGGAGGGTTGATTTTAACGATGGAGAGATTTCAGCAATTTATAAAAATGGTGAAAAAATACCGGCGGAGGATCACCAGAAGTATGAGAGAATGATTGTCAAAAGGATATCGGGATTAAAAAGCAGCATGCAAAAGTTTAAATCAGATACGTATGCATTCAAAATCGATATGAAAAAATTTAATGACGATATGAAAGAATTAAGAAAAAATCTGCCGGGTAAAATAGAAATCGAGATTGACCGCGAAGAATTTAATAAAGGGATGGATATTTTAAAGGAATCTTTGCAGGAGCTTAAATTGAAAAAGTTTGAATTTGAGTTTGATAAAGAGTCCTTCAAAGAGGGTATGAAAAAGCTTAAAGAAGATCTTAATAAAGTTGATTTTGATAAAATAAAGATTGAAGTTAAAAAGAATATCGATGATGTTGGGAAGGAACTTGAAAAAGTGAAAATTAAAATAAAAGATATTGACATTAATTTGAGCGGATTAGACAAAGACCTGAAGAAACTAAGTGTTGAAATGGAAAAACTCGACAGCTTTCTTAAAGAAATGAAGAGAGAATTGGTAAAAGACGGTTACCTTAAAGGTGAAGATGAGAAAGTGAATCTGATATTAAATGAAGAAGCTATTGAAGTAAATGGAAAAGAATTACCTAAGGAATATCACCAGAAGTACCTGAAGCTTTATGAAAAGCATTTTGATAAAAAGATTAAAGGCGACTTTCAAATTAAAATCAGCAAATAATCTCTCATCTCCACAACAAACCGGTTATTCTTTAGTAGAATTTCCGGCTTTGTTTTTTATCCGCTGAACAAACCTGAAAGATTTAGTGTGCTGGTTTTTCTTTTACTTGCAAGGGAAACATAGGTAAGCGCAAGAGATTCTTTTCCTGCACCCAAAACCGTACTTATCAAACCAAGTGCATTTCCAAGTTCGGTGGCCGGGAAATTTTCCACAACTTTTTTCCAGATTGTTTCTTCCAGCACATTAAAAGCAGTATGAACTTCGTGCAGATCAAATCCCGCATTAAATCTTTCATTGGCAACTTTTTCAGAATATTCTGTAATTCCAACCAATGTTCGCTTTTCAACCCCGGAAATGGTTAACTCTAAAAGTTTTTCAATTCGGTTTTTATTCTCAATAATTGGCGAGCTTTTGTAAGATTTTAATTCCGCCCTGTGGAGAGATTCTATTGCTTCTTCTGCTATTGTTGATTTATTTTTTGTTAAAAATTCGTGAAGGTTCATAAATTCCTCTGTAATTACGACAAACAAAACTAATGAATTATTTATCAATTTGTGATTAAGTTTAGGCACTGAAAATTGACCAATATAATGCTCAAAGTAAAAGAAGCATGTTCAAAAAATTTATTAAGTTTATTACTATTAAATTCTATCTGGAGAACAAATGACAAAAACAAAAATATTATTGGCCGGAATTCTGGTTCTGTTAACATATTCCTGCACTTCGCTTGTTCTTAAACCCGCAGATTTTTCATGGCCTATAGAATCCGTTTTAAAAATTGATGATAACGGCTATGCCAAAGAAGACAGGTACGCTTTCTCATTCAACATTAAGCCGCTGTTTTATGAAGAGGTTAAGGATTCACTTGCATATCTGGACAGGGAAGTAAGAATAATACGTAACACAGAGGGCTTCTATTTTATCACCTGTGCCGGATTTAAAAATGTTTACGTGTTTAAATCATCAGATGGCTCTTTAGAAATGGAAAACAAAATAATGGTTAACGAAACCGGATTAACCAAACCTGTTTTGAATCAGCGAATCCCTCTGATTGAACTGATTGATGGAACTGATAAATATTATCTTACAAAAAAAGGTATTGAGGAAGATAAAAAATGAAAAACCAATTATTGCTATCTCTTTTAATTATGCTGCTTTTTTCAATCTGTATTTCAGCACAATCGGACTATGAAATTGTTCAGAGCTTCAAATCAAAAGTTCAGCAGCTTGAGCAGCAATTATCTGAAGCGGCATCTTTAGATGAACTGAACAATATTGCAAAAGACATCGAACTATTGAAAGATCAATTTTCAGAAAGCAAAGAACTGCTCGATAAAAGTTTATATCCGGAAGATTTTAATAAAACATTTGCAAAACTTAAATCCGGCGTTGAGGTAAGAGCACTTGACTTTACGCAAATTGAAGTTCTTCAGACAGAAGTAATTGTTTTGCGGGATGAAGTTGACAGATTAAATACAAGAAACCGCGAGTTAATAAACCAGATAGCAGTTTTACAGGCTGATAAAAACAAAGACGTTGAAACTATACGAAAACTTGAATCTTTGGTCACCAACCTAAAGGCGTCTTTGTTTAAACGTGATAATCTTATACTTGGCATTGTTGACAGCTTAACACCGCAGCTTACTGCAGATGTATCCTCATTATCTCCCGAAGATAAACAGAAAATAGCTGCCCAATTTGAAAGCAATAGTGTTCTTAACAATGTAAAAAGATCGCTTAGAGATCACGTAAGATTTTTGGATGTTACAACTTTGAAGCCTGATGATATAAAAGAAATAAAAAAGCAGCAGGATTATTTTGTTTCCACCTGGCAAAAGATAGGTGTTAACCTTGTTGATGTATATGCTGATAAAATAGAAAAATCAAATGAGCTTAAGGAAATTGATTTGTTGTTCGCAAACTGGCAAACCGCCATCCGTAATGAAGCCTGGAATTCTATTAAAGAAGAGTTTGCTGTAAATAACATTTTTATGCAGGATTTTAAAAGCGGACAGGAATTTACAGTTGAGCTTACCAGGTTTATTGATGAAGAGTTTAAAAATTACGGTATTAAGAGCAAAGAAGATTCAGAACGCATTTACGCTTCTTTTGTTGACAGCACCTGGTTTAAATATGTTCAGCCGGAGTGGATACCATATCTTATTGATAATAAAATGCTAACCGCCCAGCAGAAAAGTCTTATAGAAGCAAAAGTAACCGAATGGAAAAATGTTGTTTTCCCCAGAGATATCACATGGGTTTATTATGTTATTGCTGCTTTGCTGCTGGTAACATTTTTATACTTTTTACTTAAGCGTAAATCGAAAACGCTAAATGCAAAAGAAGAATTAAAACAATAAGCAGAGAATTAATTTTATAGAAAATTTGAGATTAAATATTTCAATTGAATAAATGACACGTAAAAGCCCTTTTTATATAACTAGCCATTATTCATCTATGCTTAACAATCTGCTTACGAGTATTAAAGTATTAAAGCGGATTATCATTTTGGCGTTAATAATTAATAATGTCGCCTGTAATCAAACAAAATCTGAAAACACAAACTCACAAAAGAAAAATATGACTTTAGAAAATTCCATTACAGATACAGCAACATTCGGTTCCGGATGCTTCTGGTGTACCGAAGCGATTTTTGAAAGGGTGAACGGAGTTGTAGAGGTTGTATCAGGATATGCCGGGGGACACGTTGATAGTCCCACATACGAAGAAGTATCTACCGGATCAACGGGTCACGCTGAATGCACACAAATATCTTTCAATCCTGATGTTATCACATACGATGAACTTCTTGAAATATTCTGGAAAACGCACGACCCTACAACTTTGAACAGGCAGGGAAATGATGTTGGAACACAATACCGCTCAGTTATTTTTTATCACAATGACAAACAAAAACAAAAAGCGGAATACTATAAAAAGAAACTTGAAGAGGAAAAAATCTGGAAAGACCCCATTGTAACAGAAATCTCTCCTCTCCCAAAATTTTACATTGCAGAAAAGTTTCATCAGGATTATTATGAAAACAATCCTTACCAGGGATATTGCGCTTTTATAATAACTCCGAAGGTGGAAAAGTTTGAAAAGATTTTTAAGGATAAGCTAAAAAAGTAAAGACCGAATTGAGTGAATTATTCGATCTTGACTATATAATTAAACCGAAATAAGTTAGTAGTGTACAATAAGAGGTACATTATGAAGTTCATATCATTATTATTTTTCCTCATAACATTATTGTTTGTTGGATGCAGCGAAAGTGTCAATCCGCCTAATATTAAAGCAATTTCATTCCCCGAATTTTTTATTGAAAAGGGTTCTGACAGCGATACCACTTACATATCTTTAAAAGGTTTTAGAAACAATAATCGTTTTGAAGTTCAGGTAACAGGCTGGGGCATCTGGGAGTATGGCTTGTTTCTGGAAAGGACTAATTCCGATAGCACAATCAATTACAAATTAATGGGGCAATGTGGTACTGTTTTTTCAAGAACCTGGACAAAAGTAACTCTTATTGATTTGTTAAAGCCTGAAGAAACAGATTCTTTTTGGGTTATAAGCTTTACTGATTTCAGAGATACAATAACGGTTGCTAAGACAACAACTCACTAACCCAATGCAGGCTCGCAGTGTGCGACCCGATGAAATAGGCGAAGATGTTTTTTCACTTTACTTTATTATTAAAAGAAATGAGTATCACTCATTACTGAAAAAAGTGCAACAATGGGCGGCGTATCACGAAATAAGTCATTTGATAGATTGGGTTAATAAGGAGTGACAAGTACTCGTATCTTAATATAAAGTTATTCTATCCTACAGCTTCACATATAATACCACCGATAGTCAAATATTAAATATTAATTATTAAATCTTGAAATCCTGCAGTATTTTAATTTTAAAAATATAATCAATGCATCACTCCCCACACCTTTTCGCCAGCTTCTATTCTTAACTTTAAATAATTTTCCTTTGGCGGAAGGGGACAGGTTGCAAATTTTGTGAATACACACGGCGGATTGTAAGCCTTGTTGAAATCTAAAATAATTTTTCCTGCAGAATCAGGTTTATCAACGTACATAAATCTCCCCGCACCGTAAGTTTCAACTCCGCTTGTTTCATCTGCAAAAATCAGAAACAATCTCTGTCCGCTGTCGATAGCATCTATTCTGTATTCTTTTCCATCCTTTACAAAAACAACAGCACCGGGACACAGCTCCTCATCAACAGTTCCGACAATATCGGGAATTAATATTTTCTTCGGCGGATCATATACATCAAATGATGCTTCAATTTTCCATTCTTCATTAACAGGAAAGCGTTCAATGCCTTTAAAGTTTTTTACCAAATCGGCATTAAGATCGCGAAGACGTATCCCGATCCCTTTTGTTCTTTTAATCACATTCCATCTTAAAGAACCTGTTTGAAGAATAATAGGATTGCCTGAAAGGTCGTCAAGTAAAGTCATTTCTGTTACAGCATTTCCATTATTAATGACATTTATCCCCTGATTAATTTTAACCGTTACAACAGAATCTTTCAGGATCAATATTCCTATATTATCCGGACCGGAAGAGAAGATTATATCATTATCTTTTGAAGCACCAAATTTGTTTTCACCTTCTTTAAGCCAGAAAAGTCCGGCAAGATTAAGCCACCCGTTTTCTTCACGCAGACGCTCAACACGTCTTTGATCCCAATCTTCAATTTCTTTTATGTACTCGGGATTAGCATTTGGTTTCTGTGTGCAGGATGTGA
>DATHSU010000513.1:0-3761 GCA_035463895.1 Ignavibacteriaceae bacterium
AATAGAAGAATTATTTTTTTTGTTATTCCCCTGAATGTTAATTGAAGTAATTGTTATCTGTTGTTATAAACTTGGATTATGAAAAGCAATCGGAGTAATGTGCAACAGAAGACTGTTAATCTGCGCTTCTCCTTCCGGAGCTGATTGGCTTAAGTCATTAATGGTTCGAGTCTGGTCCCAGGTGCAATTTATTTTCTATGAAATACTCGATTAATAGTACCATCAAATTGAAATTCCTTTATTGAATTCTTTTGTCATTATCTCATCATTGAAAAACCTACAAGTAATAGTTAAATGTTTATGTAAATTTGGAAGGTAAAATCATTATAGGAGTTCAACGTGAGATATTTCATTACATTTTTATTTATCCTATCTACACTTACTGCTTATTCACAAAACTGGTTAAAAGTAGATTCTGTTTTTGCAGTTTCCGGAGTCACAGTTAAAAGTTTTTCGGCACCTGTTTTTGCCGATATAGATAATAACGGAACGCAAGATCTGTTTCTCGGAAACATTACCGACATAGTTGATTTCTTCTGGAATAATTCCAATGATTTTCCGTCAACTTTTTCAAAAGATACTTCATTATTGTGGAATATTTATTCGGGCGGCTTGATAAATACCAATTCTGATTATCCTGCACTTGTTGACTTAGATAATGATGGCGATTTTGACCTTATAATAGGGGGTTATTACGGATTGCTTTATTATGAAAATGTTGGAACAATAACAGAACCGGAGTTTGTTAAGAATGATACTGTATTCACAAATGTAAACGCTCTTATTGGAGGTGATCCAAAACCTGCTTTTGCTGATCTTGATGGTGATGGCAATTATGACCTGCTTGTTGGAATCGGTGAGTCATTTTTACCAGGTCCCGATCCAGGATTGACTCTTGGATTCAGAAACATTGGAACTGCTGAACTTCCACAATTTGAATTGGATGCAGCTTTAGTTACAGGCATTCCTGATGTTGGTCTGAACTCTTATCCTGCATTAGCTGATATAGATGGTGATGGTGATTACGATTTACTGCTCGGCAGAGATGGTGGTGCTTTGTTTTATTATAAAAACACCGGAACGATTAACAATCCGGTTTGGACAAGAGAATTCACAACCTTCGCATCTGTGGAATCATCAACTTATTGGAAGAACCCTACATTCGTAGATCTTGATTATGATGGAGACCTTGATCTTGTTTATGGTCAATCTACCGGAATACTGTATGTTTACAGAAACAACGGGACACCAACTAATCCTTTGTTTCAGTTATATCCAGATTACTTTAAAGTTATTAAGTTAGATGGAAGCGGGGGAACTGCTTCATTGGCTGATTTTGATGGTGATGGCGACTATGATCTTCTGAGCGGAATGTGGGATGGAAAATTTTATTATTTCAGAAATGACGGCACAAACCAAAAACCGATGTTTAACAGAGTCAACATGCCATTTTCAAGTTTAACTGTTAACTCTTACAGTTCACCTGTCTTTGTTGACATTGACGGAGATGGCGATTATGATATAGTATCAGGAGCACTGAACGGACAGGTTTATTGTTATGTTAATAATAACGGTTCCTTCACACTTGATAATTCAATCTTCGGATTTATTGATGTAGGATGGATGAGCATTCCGACTTTTGCAGATATGGATGGGGATGGTGACCTGGATTTATTAGTCGGTGCCGAAACCGGAACTGAATACAGGTATTATGAAAATACAGGTAATAACGTTTTTGTAGAGAACAATACAGTATTTGCCGGGATAGTTTTTAATAATTACAGCCGACCAACACTTGCCGATGTTGACAACGATGGTGATTACGATCTGATAATCGGCAGAAGTAATGGCGCAATTATCTACTACAGAAATGACGGTGACGCATCTTCTCCAATTTGGGTAAGAGCCGATGCTGAATTTGATGGTGTAAAAGTGAAACAAAATGCTCACGCCAGTCTTGCTGATCTTGATGGTGATGGCAGACCAGATATGGTACTAGCAGAATATGACGGAAATTTTACTTTCTATAAAAATTTATTTGCAATAAGTTCTGTTGAATCTGATCATAATTCTTTAGTAAGCGGATTTCATTTATTTCAGAATTATCCAAATCCTTTTAATCCTTCTACTATAATCAACTACCATATTCCTTCTGTCATTTCGACCGAAGGGAGAAATCTCAGGGTTCAGCTCAAGGTATTCGATGTCCTTGGAAATGAAGTTGCAAACCTTGTAGATGAAGTAAAACCAGCCGGCTATCATTCTACAGAGTTTAATGCGGCTGAATTATCAAGTGGAGTTTATTTTTATCAATTATCTGCCACAGGCGGAGCGGGCTCGTTTATAAAAACGAAAAAGATGATTGTTTTAAAATAAATTTTTGAACTATCACATCATCCTTTAGTGCTTTGCTTAGAGATAATTAAATAATAAATCAATAAAAATGATTTATACTGTTCAATAATTGCTCTTTGTTAAGCACTTCTCGTTTTTTAGCAAACCATTTTTCATTTCTTATAACCAAGAAAAAAGTATCAAAAATGAGCACAAATAATACTTGTTAATCGTTAATCTTTATGGCATACAGATTGAACACTAGCAATAAATAAAAACTTCAATAGAGCATTAAAATGAAATATTTATTGACAATTATATCTGTCCTTGCGATATTTATTGCTTTTGGTTGTTCTGAAAAAGATAGTGAACAACCAATAACTCCCGACACAACTCTCGATAAGGCATCCTGTATAGGCTGTCATACAAATTACGAACATCTGAAAGCCGTACATACACCAGACCCTCCTGAGCAAGGTGGTGCCGGTTGCGGTGGAGAAACTCCGCATATTGAACCATATGATAGGGTTTATCTAGGAGGTCCCGGCTTTGTAGATTTTCAGAACGATATCCACGGAAAGCTGCCTTGCGTCACCTGCCATAATGGAGTTGATGATACAGAGGATAAAAATCTGGCTCATTCCGGTGATTTCATTTCCAAACCATCAGCTAATTCAGTTGAAGCTTGCGGCAGTTGTCATCCTAATATTGTAAACAGAGCAGTTAATAGCATACACGAACAGGGTTGGGGACAAAAGAATATGGTTGCTTTAAGATCAGGCAATGTAAATGTTCCGGCAGGATTTGATAATTTGAGTGAATTAATGAAGGAAGGCTATGATAAAAATTGTGCAAAATGTCATGCTACTTGCGGCGATTGCCATGTGATGAGACCAAAAGCCGGCGGTGGAGGTTTATATCGTGCACATAAATTTACTAAAACTCCGGATATGGTTGATCACTGTACGACGTGCCACACCAGCAGGGGAGGGCATGCGTACTTTGGTGTTGCACCGGGCACTGTTCCGGATGTACATCTTACAAAACGCCAGTTCACCTGTTTGAATTGCCATACTAAAAATGAAATTCACGGTGATGGTAACATTTATGATCAGCGTTATAAAGTTGCAGATTTACCAAAATGCGAAAATTGTCATTCTAATATTGCAAGTTCAAACACTTTTCATTCTGTGCATCTGAGTACATTTAGTTGTCAAACCTGTCACTCACAAAACTATAATAATTGTGGAAGTTGCCATATAGGCGGTTCCGGTGCTCGTATACCCGCATATTTAGGATACAAAATAGGAATGAATCCGATACCACAGACAAAACCAACTTACAAGTATGCATTGTTAAGAAGATCACTATCAGCACCAGATAGCTGGATGGAATATGGTACATCAACCTTAGCCAATTTTAGTGTT
>DATHSU010000514.1:0-3451 GCA_035463895.1 Ignavibacteriaceae bacterium
AAAGAGGAGGTGATGTGCATCTCGTAATACCAAAAACGGATGTTTTACAGGTATTTACAGTAACAGGACTAAATAGAGCTTTCAGATTATACGACAATGTAGAAGACGCAGTAAATGCGTATGCATAGAAAATGAGAATAATTAACTCATATTAGGTAAAAATTTAGTGGTTCAAAAGACTTAACCCCGGTGAGAAATCATTACTTTTTTTTTGCATTAAGAGTGTGAAAATTTTAGAATAAAAAAATTTGAGGAAACAGTTTTTTTATAGGAAATCCGATTTACTTGAGAATAGGTTTGAAAACATCTCAAACTTTGTCAAAATGAAACTTATACCTATCTAGTTAGTAAATTTGGAAAATTCATAATATTTTTAATTTACCAGACACTGGAGTGATTGTCAATGAAATCTAAGATTGATGCAAAAAACTTTCCTGTCGTTTGCGTGGGCGGTTCGGCCGGTGGTCTCGATGCCTATACCAGGTTACTTAAGTATTTACCGGGTGATATGGGTGTTGCTATCGTAATTGTAAATCATCTGCGAACCGTTGCTACTATGCTTGATGAGATTCTTCCGAGTTACACAAAGATGCCGGTTGAACTGATAACGGAAAAATTACTTATCGAACCTAATCATGTGTTCATCATCCCGGAACAGCGTGATTTGCACGTTAATGATGGAGAGTTCCGTCTAAAGCCGATATCAAAGCCAAGAGGATGGCCCGATGTGATTACGGTTTTTCTTCGTTCCTTGATACAGAATTGGGATGGGAAAATTATCGCTGTTATTGTCTCTGGTTATGATGGTGATGGGGCAGCAGCGTTGTGCGGTATAAAAGAAGTAGGAGGTATTACCATAGCACAGAAACCGGAAACAGCTAAACAGCCGGATATGCCTGAGAGCGCAATAGCAAGCGGATGTATAGATTTTGTTCTTTCGCCTGAGGAGATTGCTCAAGAAATACTACGAATTGCGAACGCGGCAAGAATATAAATCGATTAATGTAGCGGCAGCATTATGCCCCTTGTAACCAGATAGAAGAACTGTGCATTTCATTGCCCAAATTCTAATGGAACCAGAGGTATAAAAATTTCCTTCTGTCCATGTCCACAAAATTCAATTCATATAAACCTTTGACTCAAAAGTAAAATAACAGTAATTTGATACCCAGCAATCTCCTTTAGAATATTTTGCTGAATAAATAATTTATATAAAAATTATGGCTCATTTAACTACACGCTCCGCATATAAGAGTTTGGTAGATAGAATTAATCTATTACCACAAGGAGCCCCACCTTCAGAATTACTTTATAAAATTTTAGAAATGTTATTTACTGAGAAAGAGGCTGGGTTTGTAGCATCACTACCAATAAAACCATTTACTGCAGAGGAAGCAGCTTACTTAACTAAAAAATCCATTATTGAAACTCGAAAAATACTGGACGAACTTTCGTCGAAGGGAATCTTACTGGATGTTGAACAAAATGAACAACCGATTTACTCTCTTCCGCCGCCAATGGCAGGCTTCTTTGAATTTTCGATGATGAGAATCCGTACAGATATTGATCAAAAAGTTTTGGCAGAACTTTTCTATCAATATCTAAATGTGGAAGAAGATTTTATTAAACAGCTTTTCACTGGAGGAATCACTCAACCGGGAAGAACCTTTGTGAATGAAAAGGCTGTGAGCGAATCGCACAAATTGGAGGTTCTTGATTATGAAAAAGCAAGCGAAGTAATTAAAACAGCAAGCCATAGAGCCGTAGGAATGTGCTATTGCCGACATAAGATGGAACATCTCGGTAAAGCATGTGGTGCACCTATGGAGATTTGCTTAACATTCAATAATGTTGCCGCCTCTTTAATAAAACATAACATTGCCAAAGAAATTGATTTACAAGAAGGGATGGATTTACTACAAACTGCCTATGATAACAATCTTGTTCAGTTCGGAGAAAACGTAAGAGAGGAAGTTAGTTTTATATGTAATTGTTGTGGCTGTTGTTGCGAAGCGATGCTCGCCGCCAAAAAATTCGCAATTTTACATCCGGTACACACTACAAATTATCTCCCGGTCGTAACAACTGAAGATTGTAACGGATGCGGAAAGTGTGTGAATGTCTGTCCCGTTGAAGCTATGAGTCTTGTTTCTGCCAATGATCCGCTGAAGAAAAAAAGAAAGAAAGCAGTTTTAAATGAAGATATTTGTCTTGGATGTGGATTGTGTGTTCGGTCTTGTACTGTTGGGAAGATTCATCTGATAGAACGAAAGCAAAGAGTGATTACTCCTCTCAACGGTGCGCACAGAGTTGTAGTGATGGCAATTGAGCGCGGGAAATTTCAAAATCTAATCTTCGATCAACAAGCTTTGTGGAATCACCGAGCAATGGCGGCAATACTTGGTGTGATTGTAAAACTTCCCCCGGTTAAACAAGTGCTTGCAAGTAATCAATTGAAATCACGTTACTTGGAATATCTTTTATCAAATTATAATAAAAATTAAAACTTGTTCTTCTTCAATACTCTCTTTGACATTTATTTAACTGCAGCAGAAACAACTCCTTTAATTAGCAAGTAATTTCCTTTAATCTAATTACCAAAAGATGTAGACCCTTTTTCATCCTTTCGGATGATGTACGGTTTTTATTGTTTCTTATATATTAAAACAAGCTTAAACAAAAAAAGGAGGCTTATTATGTTTAGCGCATCTTTGATTGAAGAAAACGGGGCTAAGTTTGATGGAATACAAAAGGTTAAGGGGATAGATAAGTTTGCAGTTACAACAGACCTGCAAACACATTCTACTTACTATCTCCCAATTAAAGGATTAACCAAGAAGAAAGTCCGAGCAAGATTAGAGAATGAAAGAAAGAAATTTAAAACTCAATAATTGTCAGCCTCATAGAGGAGAACGAGAATAATTAAACAGATTGAAATGAAAAAGTTATTGATGTACCATAACTGTTTTCAGAGATATGTTTGATAGATGAAAAGTTAAAGATTGATTATAAGAGATAAAAACTATTTTAACTTTCAGCGGTATTGTATTGGATGAATTTGAATAAGTTATATAATAGAAACCATTCAAATAGACGTGCATCTCAACAGTGTCGTTTGGCTGAATATTTAATGGAAGCTGTAAATTATTTTCAAAAGTGATAGATGTGTGATTCAAATCATCCTTATTTTTTTCTATTGACTCTAGGATGCGTATTGAATAAAGTTAAATTATCAGGATAGGTTATAACCTATACTGTCTATAAGAAAGGGCACTCTTACCGTTGTTGATTAGATAAGTAGAGTCTGTTCTGTTAAAATGGTCTTCAAAATGTACCTGATTCGGAGAAATCGTCAGGTTGGTAAATAGAAACTTTTAAATGTCGCGATTTTATGTGATCCATAATTGTATCAGTATAAATCAAATTATTTTTTACAAAAACTTTCTTAAAA
>DATHSU010000515.1:0-3758 GCA_035463895.1 Ignavibacteriaceae bacterium
GAATATTGAAGCATGGAAAATGTCGCTTTCAAACTTTGGTAAACCGCAGACTTATGAAGAACAAAGTTCGCGTTACAGTTATCTTTACTCTCCCGGTGAATTAGTTGAGATTGAACAAAAGATTAAATTAATACAGCAAAAAGTTAAAGAAGTAAATGTGATTATGAATAATCATCCAAAGGGGGAAGCTGTGGCAAATGCTTTTGAATTGATTCATTTACTTGAAGAAAAAACAAAAGTGGAAATGCCGGATTCAATTGTAAAGGCTTATCATAGGCTGGGAGAGATTTTTCTTGATGATTTCAAATTGTAGTTATAGTGTAAAATAATTAAGAATTTTTATGACTTATACATCAATTGATTTTCAATGTGTCCTTATAATTTTATGACAATTTCATGACAACTGAACTTAATTATGGATTATTTTTGGATTAAGAAATTCAATAATTATATGAGCATAGTGAATTAAAAACATTCATAAGATTTTTATGTGTCTCAAAAATATCAAAATAAATATTTAGTCATCATGTTTAATTAAAAAATAAGAGGTGTTAAAATGAAAAGGATATTATTTTTAATCTCATTTATAGCTCCTTTCTTGTTTGCACAACAAAATTCTAATGGTAGTATTAGTATGGTTTTTAATAATGAGAAAATAGATCTACCGATAAGTACCATTTCCATCCACAAGAATAATGGTACAATATTAAGCTTTAAAGCAGAAATAGAAGATTCAATTATTCAACAGATGGTAAAGCTTGAACTTGGGTTTAATGAACTATCATCAAAGCTCGATGCCGAAACTCTTGATGGTACCAAGATTGATATTAGTACAAGAAATAATAAAACTAATTCTGGAAAATATTTATCTATGTGGTTTGATGGTCCATCTGGAGATGATAATGATTATTTTGAAGCAGCTCATTATGGTGTTTTCAATAAAGGCGAAAAGATTAGCTGGGGAATCAATTCTGTGTCATTGAAAATCAATATTACAGATGTTCAATATATAGATGGAGCACTGCACATAAATGGTGAGTTAAAAGGAACCTTTAAATCAACCTCAGCTCCAGAGGGGCAGGTTGCAGAAATAAAGGACTGTAAATTTGAAGTAATTATTTAACTTTTTTAATTTTTACTTAAATTATGCGTACAATTTTTCATTTAGATCTTGATGCTTTTTTTGTTTCTGTAGAGAGAATTCTCGATCCGAAGCTTAACGGCAAACCAGTTATTGTGGGCGGTGATCCGAAATACGGAAGGGGAGTAGTTGCTGCCTGTTCTTATGAAGCCCGTAAATTCGGGCTGCATTCTGCTATGCCGATACGTACTGCATATAAGCTTTGTCCATACGGAATTTATATGCACGGACATGGCGAAGAATATACCCGGTTCTCTAAAGCTGTAAAAAATATTTTAGAACAATATGCCCCGCTTATTGAACAGGCATCCATTGATGAGTTTTATCTTGATATGACGGGGACTCAGAGGATGTATGGTTCTATGTTTGCATTCGCATCACATATTCAGAAAGAAATCCGGGATAAGCTGCAACTGCCTTGTTCAATCGGGATTGGAAGTAATAAAACCGTTGCCAAGATTGGATCCGATTGTATGAAGCCAACCGGCATAACTTATATTCTGCCAGGAATGGAGAAGGAATTCCTTGCTCCAATGCCGGTTGAAACAATTCCCGGTGTTGGCAAAGTTATGAAGCAAAGTCTTAACGCACGGGGCATTTATCGTATTGGTGATATAACAAAACTTCCGCCAGATTATTTATCCGCTGCATTCGGAAAGTATGGAATTGATCTTTGGAGAAAAGCTCACGGTGAAGGAACAGAATATCTTACATTGCAAAGAACAAGAAAAAGCATTTCGCACGAAAATACTTTTGGAAATGATATAACAAGCGAAGAAGAACTAAAGAATAATTTATTTTATCTTACGGGAAAAGTTTGTCAGAGTTTAAGAAATAAAGGATGGGAAGCATCAACAGTCGATATTAAATTACGATATATAGATTTTCAAACGCTTACCCGCTCTAAAACAATAAAGCCCACCGATGATGATAAAATTATTTTCGAAACGGCATGGAACCTGATGAAAAAAGCACGTACAAGAAGAGTCGGAGTCAGATTGATTGGTGTAGGTGTTACTAACTTTTCTCCTTTTAATGAACAGGAATATTTGTTTGAAGATTATGAAGTTAAGAGAAAAAAAATGTTAAGAGCAGTTACCCATGTTAGAGATAAATTTGGGTATAATTCATTACTGATTGGATGTGCAAAACTTGAAAGAGAAATTATACGACAGAAAAACTATTTTACAGTATAAAAATTTTCCTGCTATAAATTAAATGTGACAATGAATGATTAACCCGGAGGCCAATTCATTTTTCTGCCGCCAAGAAGATGAAGATGAAGATGCAGATGATAAACTTCCTGCCCGCCATTATTACCGCAATTAAATACTAATCTGAATCCATCCTCAGCAATTTCCATATCTTTAGCAATTTTATTTGCAGTATCTATCATTTCTCCAAGTAAGGATGCATGTTCAATACCATTTATATCTTGTACTCTTGGTAATTCAATTTTGGGAATTATGAGTATGTGAACAGGTGCTTGTGGTTTGATATCCTTAAAAGCCAGAACATTTTCAGATTCATAAACTATATCAGCAGGAATTTCTTTATTAATAATTTTAGAAAAGATAGTAGACATTAATCCTCCTTTTCTATTTAATACTTTTTCATTTTGTTGTAAAGATGACTGCGTTGAATATCCAGAACTTCTGCAGTCTTGCTGATATTCCAATCGTTCTCACGAAGCTGTTTTAAAATAAAAGCCTTTTCAGCTTTCTCTTTAAATTCCTGGAATGAATTGCTTGTATCAATAAGATCATCAATTGATGCTTGTCCAATTGAGTACAGAAATTCAATCTCTTTTTTAGTAATCTCTTTTTTATCTACAAGTATTATAATTCTTTCAACTGCATTTCTGAGTTCCCGTACATTCCCGCTCCATTGCAATGTTTGCAGGAACTTTATTGCATCATCAGTGAATCTTATTTTTGGTTTTTTATGTTTGTTTGTAATATCTGTGGCAAAATGTTCTGTCAGAACAGGTATATCCTCTATTCTTTCGCGAAGCGGGGGAAGTTGAAGCGGGATTACATTTAACCTGTGATACAGATCTTCTCTGAATGTTCCTTTTTCAATTTCTTCTTTAAGATTTTTATTTGTTGCAGAAACAATTCTTACATCAACATCAATCTTTTTTCCGCTGCCTACTCTTTCAATCTTTCCATCTTCTATAGCGCGTAAGACTTTTGCCTGTGCCTGCGGACTCATATCAGCTACTTCATCAAGAAAAATTGTTCCATTGTTAGCTAGTTCAAATCTGCCGATTCGTTGAGATACTGCACCTGTAAAAGAACCTTTCTCATGTCCGAACAATTCCGATTCGATTAATTCATTAGGAATTGCAGCACAATTCACTTCAACAAATGGCTTATCTTTTCTTTGACTCTTACTATGTATAGCTCTGGCTACAAGTTCTTTACCAGTTCCGTTCTCCCCCGTAATTAAAACTCTTGTGTCAAGCGGAGCAACACGTTCAATAATTTCAAGAACCTGCATCATTGCTTTGCTTCTACCTAGAATTTCACCGCTGCCGAGAAGAGACATTTTAATTTCTTTATTCTCAAGTATCAGGTTAGCCTGTTCAACAGCATTCCTTACACTGATAACAAGT
>DATHSU010000516.1:0-5233 GCA_035463895.1 Ignavibacteriaceae bacterium
CATTGAAAACATATAACAGACTTTTTGAAAAAGGAATTGACGAAGAGACTCTTTCCTCTGCAAAAAATTATGTCAAAGGACAGTTTCCACCGGATTATGAAACATCAGGTTCATTAGCAGGTTTGCTTACTCAAATGTATATGTACGGACTTGATGACTCTTACATAAACAATTTTGAAAATGAAGTGAACAGCCTTACATTTGAAAGAGCAAACGAACTTATCAAAAAGTATTTTCCCAAGGACAATCTTCAGTTTGTTCTTGTTGGCAAAGCTGACGAAATAAGAGGTATTGCTGAAAAATACGGACGGGTTAAGGAAAGAAATTTAAGCGAGGATGGATTTTAAGAATAAGCACAAAACCTTTCTAAAAATTCAAATAATTGTTAGAACCCCGCTCTTGCAAAAAAGTGACAGCGGGGTTTTGTTTTTATTTAATCAACAATATTTTTAATGCATCCGCATTCCTTCACACTCCTTTGTTAAAACGCAAGCTTTATTTTCTTTACAGTAGTTAAGAAAAGCTCTATTTTAGAATCAGTGTTTGGGGAAAATAAAAACATTTTGCTCACAATATTTTATACAGATCCAGGGTGAGATCAATGATCCGTAAAAAAAGCAATAATAAAACAAAACTAACAGCACTCTCCTTCTTTCTGTTTACACTTTCTTTTATTACCCCGACAGATTCACCGAACAGGCATATCGGATCTTATTTTATCGATCAATCTATTTTAAAATCGGGTGATATAATTTTCCGCAGGGGCACAAGTTTTGTCAGCCGGTTAGTCTTAAATCTTGATAAGCGTACACCATATTCCCACACGGGAATAATAAAAACAACAGATGACGAAGTATTTGTAGTACATTCCGTACCGGGTGAAGAACCGGGCGAAAAAGATAAAACTAAAATTGACAGGTTAAATGATTTTTTGAGAAGGGATAGAGCAACAGCAATAGCTGTTTACAGGCTTAAAACCGAGGATAGTTTTATTTCTGAAAAAGCTGCTGATGCTGCATATCAACACGGAATAAAGGAAACAGAATTCGATGGTTCGTTTAATTTATCAGACGATTCGCGCCTTTATTGCACAGAACTTATCTGGAAAGCGTATCTTCAATCAGGCGTTGATCTTATAGACAGCAGGTTTGATGAGATTGAAATGCCGCTTTCAAAAGGTCCATATATTTTACCGGGCACGCTGCTCGAAAGCAACAAACTAAAACAAATCAATTCAATTAACTTTAAGTGAGGATAAAATGAAAAACATTGTTTCCCTTTTTGTCGTTTCTATTTTATTAGGTGCATTGGTTGTAAGCTGCGGAAGCTCGCCCTCCACACCGGAAGGCGTGGCAAAAGAATTTATGTCGCGTGTTGAAAAAGGCAGCAGCTCGGCGCTTGATCTTTTTTCACCTGAGCTTGTAGAGATGATAGGAAAAGAAAAACTTGAGAAAGCTATTGAGGAACAGTCCGCCGAGATAAAGAAAAAAGGCGGTATAAAATCCGTTGAAGTTGCTGATCTGAAAATAGAGGGAGAAGAAGCCACCATGAACGTGATTACAAGTTTCAATGATGGATCATCTGAAACCGAAGATATGAAGATGATTAAAAAAGACGGCGATTGGCTGATTACAATATCTAAGTGATAATATAATCAAAAACGGTGCGCAGAATAATAATTTTAAATACTCTGCGTACCGGATTATTGATGTGTTTTAAACTTTTCCTGAACCAGTAAATGATCTTGGAAGGTAAAATTATTAAAGTGGCTCTATTTCATTAGTCACTACATTATAGACAGGCATATCTTTAATTATATTTATTCTTTCCTTACCGCCAACATATGAAAGTTCCTTGCTTCCTAAATTGCTTTCTCTGAATTTTGATAAAACAAAACCTTTTTCTAATGAAACTTCTTTAACAACCTCATTTAACAAATCTTTTCTGACAAAATAAGCATTATTACCTGCGGAGTTACATCCAATAAAGGAATAACCCTTTTGGGTAGCAAGGAGATATAGTGCTCTAATAGAGGCACCATAATATAAGCAGCTTGGGTGAGCATCAGATCTGGTAAAAATTTTTTTATAAGGGATAGTTATTGGTCTTTCCACACCAAACACAGAATTATATTCAATGATTACAACATCTGGCATCACAACGCTAATAGCATTCCAAATCCAGTAATCATTACCATCAATATCAATGTGCAATATTCCCAAACTCTTATTTGGAAATCTTTCAGTGATAAGACTATTAATATTGTCGCAGTCAACAAAAGCAGTTTTTGCCGTGAGATCGTATTTCCAGTAATAATATGAATTGAGTATTTGTTTTACTTTTTTTTCAGAACCGTCCATCACAAAACCAGACCAATTATTATTCATTAGCAAAAATCTTGTGTTTGACTCAGCATAATTTTCTACACCGAACTCCACAAAAGTTTTTTCTTTAATATTTAAATTATTGATAAGCCATTGAATGATGCCATCATCTCCCCACTGGGAAAAAACTTTAAACTCAATTTCGCTTAAAGAATCTATTCTCGATTTATTTTTAACATGCTCAATCAGGTTCTGTGCTATAAGAATTGATTGTGCTTCGAAGTGCATATCTATCTTTTTCATCCAGTTAATTGTATTCAATATCTGGTTGAGCTTTTGAGAAAAGGTCATATCAAATTCCTTTTAGTTTATGATCTTTTTGACTTAACAACATAGAATCTTCGGATGATTTACTCTTAAATTTTAATCGGTATGCCGAAATAAAGCTTTTAACCGGTTTTGAAAGAATTATTTTTAAGAAAAACCCATTCAATTTTTTCTGTGTAATAAAGTGAAGACCCTTTACGGAATAAAAATTCAGGTTATGTCTTTTTGCCAGTAACTCAAGACTTTTATGTGTATAGAAAGAAATATGTTGTCCGTATTCAAAATAATAATACCACCATTCATCAGGTTTCGGAAGTGGTGATGGAAGAAGCTGAGTGGAAAAAATTATATTACCGCCAAATGATAAGATGTTTTTTATTTCATTTACTGGATCAGCAAGATGTTCAAGAACTTCAAACGCTGTAATTATTTCGTACTTTTCGTATTTATTCTCTAAATGTTCAAACCCTTTTGCAAAAAGGTTTTCGCAATATTTATCAGTCCAATAAAAATCAAAACCTAAATCTCTCATCATTCTGGTGAACAAGCCGTAACCACCGGCAAAGTCTAAAAATTTGTTCTGCGTATCAAAACAAAAACTAATTACCGTTGTAAGAACTTTAGAAAACTGCAAATTCCTTTGTACTATTCCTGTATCTGATAGTGTGATTGCGCTGCTATAAGCTTCATCCAGCCAAAATGGATTTTGAGCAAACAAGAATCCGCAGTTGGTACACCGGAGATAAAAAGCATCATACTTATCTAACACCTTTACATTAAAAGCTAGTTCAGTCTTGGAATTACAAATTTTGCAGTTCATTATTAAAAATATGATTTTCTGCATTAAAATTATGAATTATTTAACATTTAATTACAGTTTTTTAATAAAACCATAACAAACCGGGGCAATGTTGAACTTGGGGATTGAACCATTCAATTAATTAAATTAGTTTTAAAAGAGGTTATTTGTTTTTTAACTTTTACACGGGGAGGTTTTATGCGTGGCTTAAAATTATCGTTCCTGGTGGTTTTACTTTTAACTAATATTTGTAATAGCCAATGGACACAAATTCCAATTGGCATTTCATCATTTCTCGTAGATCTATCATTTGTAAATCCGGACAAAGGCTGGGTTGTTGGACATAATCAAACCATTCTTAAAACAACAAACGCAGGACAAATTTGGATACCCCAAACTCCGGGGAATACAGATGATATACTTTCCGTTTTTTTTATCAGTGAGCAGATTGGCTGGATAGGTACTTCAACCGGATTAATATATAAAACCACAGATGGAGGAACTACCTGGAGTCAGCTGTATAATGCAAACTTTAAGTGGATTACAAAAATTTTCTTTGTAAATGAAACTACCGGCTTTGCGACAACACATAAATATGATCCCGATCCTTTTCTCCGAGAGGGAGCAATTATTAAAACAACAAACGGCGGTCAAAGTTGGTCAATAAAGACACAGGTATTTGTAGATGGTTTTCAATGTATTCATTTTGTTGATGAACTACATGGTTTTGCGGTTGGAACATTTGGTCTTTTTTCCGAAACAACAAACGGCGGGGAAACCTGGTCCGCACCAATCTATTTAACAAATCATTGGTTTCACACAGTATTTTTTATTGACAGATTTGTTGGATTTGCTGCAGGTGGAAATTTTAGCACCACAGTGATTTTCAAAACAACAAATGGAGGAAGTAGCTGGTCATTAGTAAGAAACACATTTGAGGGGGGTATTCTCGGTTTGTCGTTTCTGGATTTCCAAAGGGGCTGGGCGTGTGGATACAATGGGACCATGCTAAAAACAATAAATGGCGGTGAAAGCTGGGTACCGGAAAATTCAACCGTAACTTCTGCTATTGGCGAAATGGTAATTTTTGATAGCACAGGTATTGCCGTTGGAGATAATGGTTTGGTATTAAAGTACTCGCACCAATTTACGCCTTCAAATATAGATTTAATTCAACCCGATGGCGGAGAAGTTTGGATAATGGGAACAACAGAGGATATTATCTGGAACAGTACAGATGTTAGCAATGTGACAATTGAGTGGAGCTATAATAACGGTTCAACATGGAATACAATTGTGGAATCATATCAAAATATAGGAACTTATCAGTGGACGATTCCACCGATTCATACAGAACAGGCAAGAGTAAAAATATCGGACCAGATTAATCCTTTCACTTATGATATAAGTGCTAATCCTTTTACAATAGACCCAGAAATACCGGTAGAGCTAACTACGTTCACGATTGAAGTCAAAAATGCGGCAATACTTTTATCCTGGTCCACAGCATCTGAAGTAAATAACTTTGGTGTTGAAGTTCAGAGAAGTATTGATAATACGGATTTTTTCGCGATCGGATTTGTGAATGGATATGGAACCACAACAGAACTTAACCACTACACATATACAGACCAAAATGTAGCTCCGGGTAAGTATTATTACCGGTTAAAGCAAGTGGATTTTGATGGAACGTTCGCATACTCAGATATTGTTGAAGCAGAAGTGGTTGGTCCGAAAGAATTTACACTCAATCAGAATTATCCGAATCCATTCAATCCATCTA
>DATHSU010000517.1:0-2010 GCA_035463895.1 Ignavibacteriaceae bacterium
ACGGGGTTCATAAAACCTTGAAGGATCATACAATGCTGATCTGAAAGCTGCCGGAGTTAAAGTATAATCGGGGCTTCCCGTTGTATTGAATACAAATCCATTTACGAAATTAGTATTAAGAACATTGAATATTCTGAGAAAGAGACTGAAATTCAGAAAATCAAAATCAAAGTATTTTTCACCCCTCAGATCAAGCAGAAAGTAAGAATCTTTTCTGCCGGAATTAGTCTCTAATGAAGCACCAAAGAAAGATCCTATTGACGGCGTATACGGCTGTCCGCTTCCAAACCGGAAAATTGCACTTAAGGAGTAATCTGTAGGAACGAAGTAAATTGCCGAGAGATTTAAAGTGTGTCTTTGATCCCAGTTAAAAGCTATATCACGCGGACGGGGATCCTGTCCCGAGGCTGCGCGATTAGCAGTTTCTCTTGGATCACTTGAGTTACCTTGCGCAAATTGCAATGTATAATCGAGTGATGTATTTAAATATCCAATGTTCCTTTGAAAAACCGAAAACGTCAATCCATACACAGCACCAAAATCAACATTTGTAAATCTGGCATATTCTGCGGCAGTATAAGTACCTATAAATTCTACACCAAGAAGATCCTTAATATCTTTATAAAAAAAGGAAATTTGAACACCAAGGAAATCAGCAACAGCTTGTTTAAGACCAAACTCATACTGAACAGTTAGCTCGGGTTCTAAATCCGGATTTCCCATCACACCATAAGAAATTCCTCCTGCCTGCAATTGATCTAAAAGAGAATAATCAGCATTACTATAGAGCAGACTTAATCCGGGAAGCTGATAAAAATGGCCATAAGAAAAATAAACGGAAGCAGAGGCAGTTAGCGGAAAACTTAAACCAACTCTTGGCGCAAGTGCAGTTTTTACTTTTGTGTTAACAAGTTTAGATTCCGGTGCCCCGGTTATTGTATTTGCAGGGTTCTGTAAATCACTGGGAATTTGCGCAGCAGCATCGTAATATTCGAATCTTAACCCGGCTCTTACAACCAAATCACCCAATTCTATTCTGTCCTGAAGGTAAGTTGCAAATTGATTCGGCTTATAATTTTTTAATCCGGGAAGACGCGGAAACTGATAACGCGGCTGAAGTATCTCTACTCCATCAACATTAGTGACTACAAAAAATCCCGGGGGTCCGAACAAAATATCTGAAACTTGTGCTTCAAAACCTGCTTCGAGAAGATTTGCTTTATCTGCCTGCCATGTAATATCACCTTTAATAACATATGAGTTCGTCTTCTGTCTGAATCTTCCCAGATCAACACCTTGAATAATGGCGCCGTCTTCATAGTTTGCATCACCTTTGGGCTCACCGGCTTCAAGATACTTCGGATTTTCAAGATCTTCGTACTTATAACTTTCATAAAGAAAATAATTTTGCCTTAGATTTAATTTATAAAACATAGAAGATGATAAGGTATGAGTGAATGTGAATCCATGCGAAACTGATGTTGAATAATTGTTTGGTATTCCATCTGGATTAAGCCTGAATCCGTGATTATAAAATGTTCTGTCTGAATAGTTAACCGTTGCCTGATAGCCAAACTGAAAGTTAGTTAATGATTGATTTGTTATTTTAAATTGACCGCTCCACTCATCGGTAGTGCTCATTGGAATAAGTTTATTATCACCTGTAGGAATAAAATCTCTGGTCTCAAAATTACTGCTGTCAAAAGGAGTAAATCTTCTTGTTCCATATAACCAGCCGTCGTTTCGGAATTTTCTGCCGCTTACAAAAAATGATGTTTGGGGCAATCCTGTTGGTCCGCTAACAGATAACTGATAGTTTTGAATTGCTGTCGGTTTGAAATCGTCATTGTTCGGGTAACGATCAGTATCAGTTGTAAAATAATTTCCTACATAAGCTTCAACTGAATATTCAAATTTTTCACTTCCTGTTTTTAAGACTGCGTTAACTACACCAGACATTGCCTGTCCGTACTTAGCATCAAAAGTTCCGCTTATAACCTGAACTTCTTC
>DATHSU010000518.1:0-3586 GCA_035463895.1 Ignavibacteriaceae bacterium
GGAAAACTACTTTTAGTAAATCCTAAAGCCGAGGAAATACTTGGATATAAGTGTTATCCCGATTTAAACTCAGTTGATGCTCAAATTGAACTTGCCATTGTAATGGTGCCGAAACAGTTTGCCGAAGGAACTATAACAACACTTATTAAAAAGGATGTTAAAGCAATAATTCTAATTACAGCGGGATTCAAAGAAACCGGTGAAGCCGGTGCCGAGGCTGAAAAGAGAATTATTCAGCTTATAAAAAATTCTGATGCAAGAATGGTAGGACCTAATTGCATGGGAATTATTAATTCGATTGACTCCATTAAGATGAATGCAACTTTTGTTGCAGAAGAACCAAGAGAAGGCAAGATGGCTTTCTGTTCACAAAGCGGTGCAATTGGTGCAGCAGTATTGAATTCTTTACGTGAGACTGATATAAAATTCGGACAGTTCATCAGCGTCGGCAACAAAGCTGATGTTAACGAAAATGATTTACTTGAATACTGGCAAAGCTGTAATGATGTTGGAGTAATAACATACTACCTTGAAAGTTTTGTAGATGGTGAAAAGTTCATTAAATATTTTATCGATGATACTATTACCAAACCCGTTATTGTTCTTAAAGGAGGAAGAACATCAAGCGGAATGAAAGCCGCTTCATCTCATACGGGGGCACTCGGAAGCAGTGATAAAGTTGTTGATGCAGTCCTCAGCCAGTTCGGAATTCTAAGAGCAGATGATCTCAACGATATGTTCAACACTGCAAAAGGTTTTGAGGAGTTTCCCGTACCTAAAGGAAATAGAGTTGCAGTTGTTACAAATGCAGGCGGACCTGCAATTCTTACTGTCGATACACTTGAAAAAAATGATTTAACTCTTGCAGAACTAACCGATGAAACTAAAACCAAACTCAGAGAAATCGTTCATCCTGAAGGCAGCGTTAATAATCCGGTTGATTTGCTTCCTGGAGGCATTGCAGAACAATTTAAAGCAGTTAATGAAATTCTTGTTCAGGATAAAAATGTTGATGCTGTAATTTCTGTTTTTGTTGAACCGATAATGGTAAAAGCACTTCCTGTAATTGAAGGAATAAATGAAATTCAGACTGACAAACCGATTTTCCAGGTTGTAATGCCGCTTCCAGAATTCTGGGATGAATACAGGAAAGAATCAATAACCAGAAGATCATTATTCAGAAATCCGGAAGATCCGGCTGTTGTTATCGGTAACCTTATCAAATATAACAGTCACGATAAAAAAGCAGCGCGATTATTAAAAAATTCTGTGCAAAGTAAAATTGATTTTTCAGATTACACGGGAAATTTCTTGCCGCAAGAAAAAGTTGATGCCTTATGCACACAGTATAATTTGCCAATAATTAATAACTTGATTTTAATCTTTGATGAGTTGAAACAATCAGAGTTGGAATTTCCTGTTGTATTGAAAGCTGTCGGTGAGAAAATAATTCATAAGTCTGATCTTCAGGGCGTTGTTCTTAACATTAAGAATAAAGAAGATTTAATCAAAGCTGCAGAAGAAATGATTGGTAATTTTAAATCAAAAAATATTCAGCTCGACTCATTTTTAATTCAGCCGTTCATAAAAACAAAATTTGAATTGCTTGTCGGAGCTTTCCGTGATCATTCATTCGGACCAATGATAATGTTCGGCTCAGGCGGAAAGTATGTTGAATATTTAGAAGATACAGCAATGCGCTCTTGTTATTTATCTGATAATGATATTGATGAAATGATCAACTCAACAAAAATCGGGAAAATAATTCAGGGTGTTAGAGGTGAGCAACCAATTGATATGAATAAGCTGAAATCAGCAATAAAATCCTTAGCACTAATGATGCTCGATTATCCTGAAATTACTGAATGCGATTTAAATCCACTATTAGTCTCTGATGATAATCGTATGTTTGCTGTGGATGTGAGAATTAAAGTTTAACCTTATTCAATCATATTTTAACAAATTCAGATAGATGTTTCTTTGAACTAAAGAATTGTTTATTTTCGATTTGAATTAAAGGAAATGTTATGAAAAACAAAGAAGTTATTTTTATAGTTGAAGAATCAGTTGATGGCGGTTACGAAGCAAGAGCAGCCGGATTTCCAATTTTTACTCAGGGAGAGACAATTGATGAGCTTAAAAGCAATATAGTAGAAGCCGTACGCTGTCACTTTGATGAAAAAAAATGCCTTCACTTATTAATATCAGGTTCCTGAAAGAAGAAGTTATTGCTTTATGAATATTCCCCACCACTATCGAATTAAGTTTGGATCTCTTAACAGCATTCTAAAAGAAATTTCTAACCAATTAGGAATTACAAAGGAAGATTTGCTAGACAAAATCTTTTAAAAACATATTACTTCATTCTAAAGTCCCCAATACTATGGATAGAAAAAATTTTCTCAAAACAATTTCAACAGCGGCAGTCGGAGCGGGGTTACTTTCCTCATCAGCAATAACTACTGCAAAAACAGTATCTAAAAAATCAGTAATAAAACCACGCCGATTAAAAACCGGTGATACTATTGGTTTAGTTGCTCCGGGCAGTTATATCAGTGAATCAGAATTGCAGGATTCAATAAAAAATCTTGAAGCACTCGGTTTCAAAGTGGTTTATACTGAAAAAATTCTTCTGCAGAACGGATATTTCTCAGGTACTGATGAGCAGCGTGCCGAAGATCTCACATATATGTTCAAAAGAAATGATGTTGCAGGAATTGTTTGCACACGCGGCGGGTACGGCTGTGCAAGAATTCTGCCCTTACTTGATTATGATGTTATTGAGGAGAATCCTAAAGTTTTAATTGGCTACAGCGATGTAACGGCACTTAATTATGGTATTTTCAGGAAGACCGGACTAATAACATTTCACGGACCGGTTTCTATTTCAACTTTTAATGAGTTCTCTGTTAACAATTTTAAAAAAGTTTTGATGAATCCAACTAAGGAAGTTGTTTTGCAAAATTCACACAGCGGAGAAGATGAAAATCCTTATGGAATTGTTTCAATAGCTGAAGGAAAGAAGAAAGGAAAACTTATCGGCGGCAATCTTTCAATCGCCGTTTCGTTAATCGGGACGGAGTTTGATGTTGATTACGATGATGCAATTATCTATCTGGAAGAAATCGGTGAAGAACCCTACCGGATTGACAGGATGCTGACACAAATGAAACAGGCGGGAAAAATTGAAGATGCAAAAGGCATTGCAATGGGAATTTTCAGAAAATGCGAACCCAAAATTACAGATCCTTCTTTTTCGAAATCTTTTTCACTGATGGATGTTCTAAAAGACAGACTGAGCAATTTGAAAATACCCGTTGTTTACGGAATGTCATTCGGACATATAAAAGATAAATTTACAATTCCATTTGGTATAAAAGCAGAGCTGGATTCTGAAAAGCAGACCATTACCTTAATGGAATCTCCAGTTATTTGAGCTCAATTTAAAATCAGAAGTTAAGATGATTAAAGAATAGCGATTAACGATTTTTGATTTTTGAATGAAATATAATCAAAGTACTCAATTTCATCTCTGAATCTTTTCTTTTTTAATACTTATATTATCACATCTTAATTTTATGTGATG